>JAFBAD010000093.1 GCA_019247975.1 Acidimicrobiia bacterium | reverse complement strand
GCGCTCCAGCGCTTGAAGGACTGGGGGCTCGACGACGCGTTCCGGCGCCAGCGCCCGGAGTCGAAGCTCTACACGTACTGGGACTACCGGGCCGGCATGTTCCACAAGCACCAGGGCATGCGCATCGACCTGATCCTCGCCACGAAGCCGTTGATCGAGACCGTCGAGTTCGCGCTGGTCGACCGCAACGCGAGGAAGGGCAAGGGCCCTTCGGACCACGCGCCGGTGCTCGTCGACGTCGCCTTCGAGGACGCGTGATGGACGACGAGACCATCGGCAGCTCGATCCTCAACCCGCGCCTCCTCGCCGGCACCGAGCACGAGGTCTCCTCGCGCCGGATCGCGCTCAAGCGGGTGGCGGACGCGACGCGCGTGCTGATCGAGAACCTCGTCGGCACCGACCTCGACGAGGCGACGATCAACGCGACCGCGGAGCGGCTCGAGGCGCTGGCCGGCACGTTCGACCGCGATGCGCCTGGGAGCACCTACGACGGGGTGTGGGAGTCGGCGATGGCCGGCGGCGAGCCCGACGCGACGTTCGACCACAGCCCGATGATCGGGCGGGCCAACCCGTTGGCGCCTCCGATCACCCTGGAGCTGTTCGAGAACCTGGTCGTCGGGCGGGTCAACTTCGGGTCCGCGTACGAGGGCCCGCCGGGTTGCGTGCACGGCGGGTACGTCGCCTGCGCGTTCGACGAGATCCTGGGCGCGGCGCAGACCTTCTCCGGTGCTCCGGGGATGACCGGCACGCTCACGATCCGCTACCGGAAGCCGACGCCGTTGCACCAGGACCTGCGGTTCGAGGGGCGCTTCGACCGCAAGGAGGGCCGCAAGGTCTTCACCACCGGTCAGGTCTTCGCCGGCGACCTGCTCACCGCCGAGGCCGAGGGCATCTTCGTGTCGATCCCGGCGACCCGGTTCACCGAGCTGCGCGAGGAGCGCGACCGCCGGATGCGCTAATCCGCGCCGGCCACGAAGCGGGCGATGATGCCCGCTTCGGCGTCGAGGTGCTCCTTGAGGCCCGACACGAGCGCCCGCTCGACCGACCCGGCCACGAGCGCGGCGCGCACCTTGAGCTCGCCGGACGCGGTGCGGATGGTGCGGGACGGATCGGCAGGATCGGCCTCGAGGCGGTACCCGCCCGTGCAGGACAGCCGGTCGGCGTAGTTGTCGGGCTTCAGCACGAAGGTCACGCGGTGCTGCGCGAGGTCGTGGCGCGACTCCTCGACCCACGTGAGCTTGTTCGGGTCGAGCACGGCCCGTGCCGCCGATGACAGCTCCCCGGCGAAGCGGTAGCGGACCCGCAGCAGCACCTGGTCGCCGTCGACCTGCCGCTCGAGCACCTCGGGTACGCCGAGCTTCGGTGCGGTGCCGAGGGCCTCGTAGTACGCGGGGTCGCAGAGCGCCGCGGCGACCGCGTCGACCGGGGCGGTGATGTGCTGGCGGACCTCGAAGCGCACGTGCGGTCCGGTCAGTCCGGTGGGTGGGCAGCGACGAGATCGAGGATCGTGGCACCGTACTCGGCCGCCTTCACCGGGCCGACGCCACCGAGCAGACCGAGCTCGTCGACCGAGGAGGGCCGGCGCTCGGCCAGCTCGACGAGGGACTCGTCGGCCAGCACGACCGACGCCGGCACGCGCGCCCGCCGCGCGGTGCGGTCCCGCCAGTCGTGCAGCGCGATCAGGAGGTCGGTGTGGCCGTGGCCGCCCTGACCGTGGTGGGACGTCAGATCGAGGTGGGCACGGGCCCGGGCGAGACCGCTGTCGTGATCGACGTCGGCGACCGCAGCCCGGATCGCCGCGGTCGCGCCGGCGAGCGCGTCGAGGAACGGCGACGGGCGGCGCTCGACGAGGGACTGCCCGAAGCGTCGCTGCTCGGCCCACGTGCAGCGGAGGACCTCCTCGGCGCGCGTCACCGCGACGTACAGCAGCCGCCGCTCCTCGGCCCGCGCCTCCGGGGTGCGGGCGTGGCTCACCGGCACGTAGCCGTCCTCGAGGCCGGCCACGTGGACGACCGGCCACTCGAGGCCCTTGGCCGCGTGGAACGTGACGACCTCCACGGCGTCGGTGCCGGCCGGGACGTCGTCGGGTTGCACGGTGGCGGCCAGCCACCGGCGCAGGTCGCCGACGGTGCCGGCCGGTTCGAGCGTGAGGAACTCCTCACCGAGCTGGACGAGTGCGTCGAGGTGACCGGCCGCCTCGCGGTCGTGATCGGTCAGGTCGTCACCGCGCGGCACCTCGGCCGCGAGCTCGCCGAGCGCGGCAGCGAGGTTGCCCGCCGCACCAGCCAGCGAGGCGAGCGCCTCGACCACCGCCGGGCGGGAGAGGAACGGCGCGGCACCGCGCAGCCGGTACGGGATGCGGGCCCGGGCGAGGGCCTCCTCGATGACCGTTGTCTGCGCGTTGGTGCGCACGAGCACGGCCTGGCGCCCCCAGCGACCGGTCGGCTGGTGCTGGTCGCGCACCGCGCGGGCGATGCCGAGCGCCTCGTCGGTGTCGGACGGGTACGTGACGATCGACGGCACCGGTCCGCCGGGCCGGTGCGCGCGCAGCGGCTGGGCCCGCTCGAGCACGGCCGCTGCCACCGAGAGGATCTCCGGTGAGGACCGGTAGTTGTCGGTGAGCTCGACCACCCGGCCGCCGTGCGTGCTCGGGAAGTCGCGGAGGAACGAGGCGTCCGCGCCGTTCCACCCGTAGATCGCCTGGTTGGGGTCGCCGACCACGCACAGGTCATCCCGCTGGCCGAGCCAGCAGGAGAGCAGGTGGTGCTGGAGCGGGTTCACGTCCTGGAACTCGTCGACGAAGAGATGGCGGAAGCGCCAGCGCTGCGCGTCCGCGAAGGAGCGGTCCTCCTCCATGGCTCGTGCGCAGTCGGCGAGCAGGTCGTCGAAGTCGACGACCCGGCGGGACCGCTTCTCGTCCTCGTAGGCGCGGTACATCGACGCGACCTGCTCTCGCCGGGGCCCGGTCCGCCGGTCGGCGCCGTGCGCGGCCGCGGGGTAGTCGTCGGGGCTGACCCGCCGGGCCTTCGCCCACTCGATCTCGGCCGCCAGCTCGGGCACGGTCATGCGCGTCGCCTTGCCGAGCAGCTGGGCCAGCAACCGGCCCTTGCGCTCGAGCAGGACGGGCGGTCGCCAGCCGTGCGACGAGGCTCGGATCGACAGCTGCGACAGCGCGACGGCGTGGAAGGTCCCGGCCGTGGGCCGGTCCCGCAGCCCGAGGGCGGCGAGGCGGGTCGCCAGCTCGCCGGCCGCCTTGCGGGTGAAGGTCAGCGCCAGGACGTGGCGCGGGTCGAGCGCGCCGCTCGCCGCCCGGTGGGCGATCCGCCGGGTGAGTACCCGGGTCTT
>JAFBAD010000288.1 GCA_019247975.1 Acidimicrobiia bacterium | reverse complement strand
CGCGTAGTCGCGCACCCGCTTGAGCAGCCGGTTGGCGATGCGGGGCGTGCCCCGGGCCCGGCGGGCGATCTCCCGGCAGCCGTCGGGCTGCACCGGCACACCGAGGATCTGCGCGGCCCGCTCGACGATCGCTTCGAGATCGGCAGGGTCGTAGTAGTCGAGGCGGGCGACGAGGCCGAAGCGGTCCCGCAGCGGGCCGGTGATCAAGCCGGTGCGGGTGGTCGCGCCGACCAGCGTGAAGTGCGGGACGTCGAGGCGGATCGAGCGGGCCGCCGGACCCTTGCCGAGGACGATGTCGAGCTGGAAGTCCTCCATCGCCGGGTAGAGGACCTCCTCCACTGCCCGGGACAGCCGGTGGATCTCGTCGATGAAGAGCACGTCGCCCTCGCCGAGCTGGCTCAGGATCGCGGCGAGGTCGCCACCGCGCTCCAGCGCGGGCCCGGACGTGACGTGCAGGCCCACCTCCATCTCGGTGGCCACGATGTGGGCGAGGCTGGTCTTGCCCAGGCCGGGCGGCCCGGCGAAGAGCAGGTGGTCGGCGGCCTGACCCCGGCGCCGAGCGGCCTCGAGGATGATCGTCAGGTGCTCCTTGAGCTCGGCCTGGCCCACGAAGTCGTCGAGCCGGCGGGGCCGCAGCCCGACCTCGTTCGCCGACTCGTCGTCGTCCTCCGGACCTGGTTCGAGGATCTCGTCGCGCACCGTCAGCGACCCGCGGTTGCGAGCTGGCGCAGCGCGACCTTGAGCAGCTCGCCCGTGTCGTCGCCGTCGGGCAGCGAGCGCAGCGCCTCGCTGACCTCGTCCGCGCCGTAGCCGAGGCTCACGAGCGCGTCCCGGACGTCGGTGCGGGCCGCGGTGGCCGGCGACGCGCCGTTGCCGTTCGCGCTCGCGGGCACCGCCTCGCCCTCGGGCAGGTCGAGCCGGGACTTCAGCTCGACCAGCAGCCGGGCCGCGGTCTTCTTGCCCACGCCGGGCACGAGGCACAGCGCGGCGACGTCGTCGTCGGCCAGGACCCGGCGCAGCGCGTCCGGCTGGTGCACCGAGAGGATCGCCAGCGCAAGTGCGGGACCGACGCCGTGCGCGCCGATCAGCGCCTCGAAGCAGGCCCGCTCGTCGCGGCTGGCGAAGCCGTAGAGCAGCTGGGCGTCCTCGCGAACGTGGTGGTGGATCCAGACGAAGACCTCGCTGGCGAGGTCGCCCAGGCGCGCCGCGGTGAGGGGCCCGGCCTGCACGCGGTAGCCGACCCCGCCGACGTCGACGAGCACCTCGCCGGTGGGGCTGCGCTCGGCCAGCGTGCCCCGGAGCGAACCGATCGGGCCCATCAGCGCGACCCCGAGGCGACTGCGACCCGGCGGCGCATCGGCGCGTGCGCCAGGTGGCAGAGCGCGAGCGCGGCGGCGTCCGCCGCGTCGGCCGGCTTCGGTGGCTTGGCCAGGCCGAGCAGCCGTTGCACCATCACCTGCACCGCCTGCTTGTCCGCGCTGCCGTCACCGGCGACCGCCAGCTTCACCTCGTTCGGCGAGTACTGGACGACCTCGGCGCCGGCCGACACCGCCTCGACCATGGCCAGGCCGCTCGCCTGGCCGACCGCCATGGCGGTGCGCACGTTCACCTGGAAGAAGACCCGCTCGATGGCGACGACGTCCGCCCGGGCCTCGCGCAGCAGCACCCGCAGCTCGGCCTGGAGCTCGGCCAGGCGCAGCGGGAGCTGCTCGCCCGGATCAGTGCGCAGCACGCCGAGGGCCGTGCATCGCGGCCCGGCCCGGGTGCCCTCCACGCACGCGTACCCGCAGCGCGACAGACCCGGGTCGATGCCGAGGACGAACACCCGTACGACCGTAGTGCCCACACCGGCCGAGCCAGAGGATGCGCTACTCGAGGTTCGAGTGCCCGAGGAAGCGCGCCGCCACGGCCTCGTCACCGACCACGTCGAGGGCGGCCACGTCCACCCGCCGCCACAACCCGAGCAGCAGGTCCGACGCGCTCCCCCGCAGCGCCGCGTCGCCCTTGCGGTGCTCGCGCTCGATGTCCCAGTGGTCGCCGGCCGGCCCGAGCCACCACTCACCGTTCTCCGCGTGGAGGTGGACCGAACCCGTCGTGTCCTCGCCCGGCCCGTCGAGGAAGTGGTCGAGGAACTCGTCGATCCCCTCGGCGGCCAGGTCGGCCGCGATCGGCTGCGCCCCGCCGGCCGCGCGTTGCGCGTCCCACCGGTGGACGGCGGTCTCCTGGGCCATCCGCCGCTGGATGAAGGCCACGTCCTGCTGCGAGGACCATGTCCACACCGGCGTGGCCGGATCGGCCGCCGCGAGCACCTCGATCAGGTGGTCGACGCCGTCGCGGTACCAGGCGAGGAGGTCCTCGTCGTCGGGCCGGGCGGGCTGCTCGTAGGCGTCGGGGCTGTCGGCCCGCTCCTCGGCGATCCAGGTCCAGAAGCGGTGCACCTCGCCCAGGTGGTACACGAGATCGGCCTGGTTCCAGCCCGGGCAGGCGGTGATCGGCTCGGTGAGGGTGCCGTCCGCCGCCGCGGCGAACGCGTCCCCGTCCCGCCGGATCGAGTCGAGGTGCTCCTGGGGGGTCACGGTCATGACGCTAACGCCGGGGTGTGACGCGGCCGATGGGTGGGAGATGTCCACCCCCAGCGGCCCGGCTCCCGCGCTCGTGACGGTGCAGGGCGTGCGGCGCAGCTTCGGCGCCGTCGAAGCCCTCGCCGGGCTCTCCTTCGAGGTGCCCCAGAACTCGATCACCGTGCTGCTGGGCCCGAACGGCGCCGGCAAGACGACGGCCATCCGCATGATCACCGGGGCTCTGAAGCCCGACGCCGGCACGGTGCGGGTGTTCGGCCTCGATCCCGACGCGGACGGCGAGGAGGTGCGCAGCCGCTGCGGCGTCGTGTCGGCCAAGCCTGCGCTCTACGACCGGCTCAGCGGCTGGGACAACCTGTCGTACTCCGCCGAGCTGTACGGCCTCGGCCGGGGATCGAAGGTCCGCGAACGCATCAGGGCCGCCGCCAACCGCTTCGGCATCGACCACGCACTCGACAGCCAGGTGGGCGGCTTCTCGACCGGCATGAAGACCCGGCTCGCGCTGGCCCGGTCGATCCTCCACGAGCCGGACCTGCTGCTCTTCGACGAGCCGACCTCCGGCCTCGATCCCGAGTCGAGCCACGCCGTGCTCGAGATGATCCGCGAGATGACCGACGACGGCCGGACCGTCCTCATGTGCACGCACCTGCTGCTCGAGGCCGAGGGTCTCGCCGAGCAGATCGTCGTGCTCGAGAACGGCGACGACATCGTGTCGGGCACGCCGATCGAGCTGACCCGTCGCTTCTGGCCGAACGCGGTGATCCGCTTGTCGGCCGAGGACCCCGAGACCCTCGAGGTGGTGCGCGAGGTCCCCGGCGTGCGCTCGTACGCACCCGGCGATCCCGCCGTCGTGCAGCTCGACGACGAGCGCCGCGTGCCCGATCTCGTGCAGGCGCTCATCGCGCACGGCGTGCGCATCACGCGCGTCGAGCCCCTGCAGCCCACGCTCGAGGATCTCTACTTCGCCGTGCGCACCCGCACGGACATGTCCGGGGACGGCGGGCGCCAGCTCGTCCCCACCGCAGCGAGGGCGTTCATGTCATGAACTGGTCACGGGTCCGGACGGTCGCGAGGACCGACCTGAAGCAGCTGATCGAGTCGAAGGACTTCTGGCTGCCGATGCTCATCCTCGGCGGCATCTTCTTCTTCATCATCCCGACGTCGATCCTGTTCGC
>JAFBAD010000222.1 GCA_019247975.1 Acidimicrobiia bacterium | reverse complement strand
CGAGCAGCAGCGGCCTGCGCTCCCGGGTGATCGTGTGCCCCTCGGGGGCCCGCTCCGGTCCGGCGGCCAGCACGACGCCGACGATCGTCACCGCGATGCCGATCACCTGGAGGACGCTCGGCGACTCGCCCCGCGCGATCCCGACCGCGACCGGGACGACCACCCCGGTGGCCGCGATCGGCGCGACCACGCCCATCGTCCCCTGTGACAGCGCGGTGTAGAAGCAGCCCAGCGCCACCGCCCCGACGGCGCCGGCGGCTGCGCCCCACGGCAGGTAGCCGCTCGCATCCAGCTCACCTGTGCACGCGGCGACGACGATCAGCCCCACGAACGCGAGCGCCTGCGCGTCGCGCATGACGACGAGCGGGTGGGCCCTGCGGCTCAGCGAACCGCCGAGGAAGTCGCCCGAGCCCCAGGAGACGCTGGACAGGAGGGCGAGGAACGCCCCCAGGTCAGCGGCCCAGGAGGCGGCGACCCTCGGCCGCGAGGCCGGGACCGTCGAGCCCCAGGTCCGACAGGATGTCGTCGGGCTTGGCCTGGGGGATGAAGCGCACCGGCACGCCGAGGGCACGGACCATCGGGGCCCGGGTGCCGGCGGTGATCGCCCTGTCGACGAGCGCGCTCGACAGCTGCGCGCCGATGCCGCCTTCTGCGTAGCCGTCCTCGGCGGTGAGGACCCGGTCGAACCGCAGGAGGTCCTCGAGCATCGCGTCGTCGAGCGGCTTGACGACCCGCGGGTCCCAGACGGTCACCGAGAGGCCCTCGCTCGCCAGCTCCTCGGCAGCCTGCTCCGCTGCGGCGAGCAGCTTGCCGACACCGACGATCGCGAGGTCGTCACCGCCGCGCACCTTGCGGGCCGAGAGGCCGTGACCGATCTCGTCCTCGCCGACCACGCGGGCGGCGCCGTTCGGCCAGCGGATGGTGACCGGGCCGCTCGTGATGTCGAGCGCGTCGTGGAGCATCACCTGCAGCTCCTGGTACGACGACGGCGCGAAGACGGTCATGCCCGGGATCTTCGTCATGAGGACCAGGTCGAGGACGCCGTGGTGCGAGGCGCCGTTGTCGCCGGTGATGCCGGCGCGGTCGAGGCAGAACACGACCGGCTGGTCGTGCAGGCCGACGTCGAGGTTCGCCTGGTCGAAGGCGCGGGTGAGGAACGTCGAGTAGATCGCGACGACCGGCCGCAGCCCGGCCATCGCCATGCCGGCGGCAGACGTGACCGCGTGCTGCTCCGCGATGCCGACGTCGACCATGCGGTCGGGGAAGCGGTCCTGGAAGGGGAGGAGCCCGGTGGACCCGGGCATCGCCGCGGTGATCGCCACGAGCTCGGGCCGCAGCTCACCTTCCTTGATGATCGCCTCGGAGAAGGCCTGCGTGTAGGAGGACTTCGACGTCGAGCGGGCGCCGGGACCGGTGGCGAGGTCGAACACCGGGCTGTCGTGCAGGCGCTGCTCGTCGTCCTCCTCGGCGGGCGGGTACCCGCGTCCCTTCTGGGTGAGGACGTGGACGACGATCGGGCCGTCGTAGGTCGCGGCGTGGCGCAGCGCCCGCTCCAGGCCTTCGACGTCGTGCCCGTCGAACGGGCCCGTGTAGCGCACGCCGAGCGACTCGAAGAACACGGGCGGTTCGAACATCTCGCGCATGCCGGCGAACGCGCCGGCCATGCCCCATGCGAGGTGGTCGCCCACGACCGGGACGTCGCGCACGAGCCGCTCGAGCCGGGTCCGCTGCTTCAGGTAGCTCGGGTTGAGCCGGATGCGGGCGACGGACTCGGCGAGGCGCGAGATCGTCGGTGCGTAGGACCGGCCGTTGTCGTTGAGGATGATGATCGCCTTGCGACCGCTGTGGCCGAGGTTGTTGAGGCCCTCGTAGGCCATGCCACCGGTCATCGAGCCGTCGCCGATCACCGCGACGATGCGCCCGAGCTTGCCGTCGGCGAGGAGCTGCTTGCCGAAGGCGAAGCCGTCGGCGTAGCCGAGGATCGTCGAGGCGTGGCTGTTCTCGACCCAGTCGTGCTCGGACTCGGCCCGGTTCGGGTAGCCCGACAGCCCGTTCGCCTGGCGCAGCTCCTCGAAGCCGTCCCGGCGCCCGGTGACGATCTTGTGCGGGTAGGCGAGGTGCCCGGTGTCCCACAGGATCACGTCGCGCGGCGAGCTGAACACGCGGTGGAGGGCGAGCGTCACCTCGACGGCGCCGAGGTTCGAGCCGAGGTGCCCGCCGCACTTCGCCACCGCCGCGATGATGACGTCGCGGATCTCCCGGGAGAGCTCGTCGAGCTGCTTGTAGGACAGTCCCCGCAGGTCCGCGGGAGACGAGACCGAGTCCAGCAGCATCAGAGGTCACCGTAGCCGTGCCGCCGAGCTGCGCCAGGTTCGCGCCCCTCAGTTCGGGGAGACCTCCCATCGCCGTACAGTTCGGGCGTGGCCGGGGCCAGGGACGCGGGCGAGCAGGCCATCTCCTCTGTACGGCGCACGGTCGAGTCCCGGATCGCCGACCTCATCCGCCGGGACCCCGACCGGGCCGCGAACGCGGTCGAGGTGGGACTCATCGACCGCAACTGGCTCGACGCTCCGGGCCAGCACCCGATCCGCACGGCGACCCCCACACAGGTGATGCGCCGGTTCCTCGAGCGCTCGGCGGAGCAGCGGCCGTCGGTGCTCTCGTCGCTCGGGCTCAACGCCATCCAGGCCCTGTCGTGGGAGACGAACGAGCTCAAGGGTGAACACACCTCCAGCCCCGTCGCCATCGTGTTCACCGACCTCGAGGGGTTCACCAGGTACACCTCCGAGCAGGGCGACGACGCCGCGCTTGCGCTGCTCGACGATCACCACAAGGCGGTCGGCCCGGTGGTGCGCAGCCGTGGCGGTCGCGTCGTCAAGCGGCTCGGCGACGGGCTCATGCTCGTCTTCCCGTCGGGTGAGGCCGCGGTCCTCGCCGCGCTCGAGCTGCAGGAGACGGCGCCCGATCCGTTGCGCCTCCGCGCCGGCGTCCACCTCGGCGACGCGGTGGTCACGCGCGACGACGTCGTCGGCCACGTGGTCAACGTCGCGGCGCGCGTCACCGAGTGCGCCAACGGCGGTCAGGTGCTCAGCACCACGGACGTGCGCGACGCGGCCGGCGACCTGCCGAACGTCAGCTTCGGTCGGGCGCGACGAGCGCGGCTGAAGGGGGTCACCGAGCCGGTGTCGGTGTGTCCGGTCAGCCTGCGCTGAGCGACAGCGGCATCCCCCGCCCGCGTGACCTCGCGGAGCTGCTCGGGATCCAGCGCCACGCGTGCAACTCCATCGGCTCCACGCTCTACGCGCGGGTGCTCGACCTCTGCATCGAGCGCGTCGACCGTGACGGCCCCATCCGCGACCTGCTGGTGCCGCACGAGCACGATCCGTTCGGCTCCGCACTCGCGCTCCGCTTCCTCGGCGCGGTGCACCGCATCGTGCTCGACGGCCGCGCGGGGGACCTCGCCGCGCACTACCCGTCGGCGGGTGGCACGCCGGGACCGACGCTCGAAGAGGACTTCGAGGCGACCGTGGCGACGCATCTCGACGAGCTCGCGCGGCGCATCGACGACGGCCTGCAGACGAACGAGGTCGGCCGCTCCGCGTCGCTGGCCGGGCCCCTGCTCGAGCTGGCGAGACAGGGTCGGCCGTTGCGGTTGCTCGAGGTCGGTTCGAGCGCCGGTCTCAACCTGCGCTGGGACCACTTCCGCTACGAAGCCGGCGAGAATTCCTTCGGTGATCCGGACGCCCCGGTGCGCTTCGTCGAACCCTGGGTCGACGCGGCGCCCGACCTCAGCGGCTCGGTCGAGATCGCGGAGCGGCGCGGCTGCGACCGCTCACCGATCGACGCGACGACCGACGAAGGCCGGCTGCGGCTGCGGTCGTTCGTGTGGCCGGACCTGGTCGAGCGGTTCCGCCGGCTCGACGGCGCCATCGAGGTGGCCACGGCGGTGCCGGCGCTGGTCGAGCGGGCCGACGCGCCGGAGTGGGTGGCCGCGCAGCTCGCCGAGCCTGCGCAGGGGTGCACGACCGTCGTCATGCACTCGATCGTCCTCCAGTACCTCTCGAAGGACGCGCGCCGTGCGCTGACCGGCGCGCTCGGCGCAGCCGGTCGCCGGGCCACCGCCGACGCGCCGCTCGCGTGGCTGCGCATGGAGCCCGGCCGCGACGGTGCCGAGGTGCGGCTCACCTCGTGGCCCGGTGGCGACGAGCGGCTGGTGGCGATCAGCGGCTACCACGGGCCGCCGATCCGCTGGCTGGGGTGAACCAGGTCAGGCGGCGGCCGGTTCGACGCGCCCGACCTTGCGTTGGAGCCGGCGTTCGTTCCACGCCGCGAGCTGCGACCCGATCAGCCACCCGCCGCCGAGCGCGGCGAGGCCACCGACCGCGTCCAACCAGTAGTGGTTGCCGGTGACCATGATGCAGAACACCGTGATGCACGGGTACAGCGCGATCAGGCCCTTGAGCCATCGCCGCCGGGTCATGGGGATGAGCACGAGCGCGCACCACGTCGACCAACCGGTGTGCATCGACGGCATGGCGGCGTACTGGTTCGACAGGTCGGCGACCGCGCCCTTGTCGAACGACCAGAGCCCACCGAACTCCTCGAGCGTGTCGACCACGCCGTAGCCGTGGCAGTCGGCCACCTGCTGCTGGTGGCAGGCGCCGTACTTCGACGTGTCACCGAGGAGCCGGGGCGGCATCAGCGAGAAGGACGCGAAGCCGATCAGCGCGAGGCCCGTCATCGCGGCGAGGGTGTTGCGCCATGCGGAGTACCGGTCGGGTTGCCGGAAGAACATCAGCGCCAGCGCGACGACCGTGACGACGAAGTGCGCGGTCCCGTAGAAGATGTTCCAGAAGCGGATGCCGCCGTGGCCCGGCAGGTTCAGGTAGTGCTGCTGCAGCTGCGGCTCGAACCAGAGGTGCAGCGAGTCCTGGATGCGGATGATGTCCTTGGCGTGGCCAAAGGCGATGCGCGCCGCCTGCTCGAGGTCGCCGTTGGATCCGAAGGTGTTCCGCACCGCCGAGTACAGGAGGTAGAAGACGGCGATGTAGATGACCTCGCGCCACCACCGCAGCCGTCGACCCGACTCGGTCTGCGCGCGGAACCTCCTGCCCTCGGCGTCGGTCACGCAGCAGGTGTAGCCCGCCGGCGCCCACCGATCGCGAACGAGGGCGCGCCGAGCAGGCTGACGATGAGGTTGAGCAGATACAGGAGCAGGCCGAGGGCGACGGCCTGCTTGGTGGGGACGCCGAGGGGCCGCAGGAACAGCGCGAACAGGCCCTCACGCACGCCGAGGCCCGAGATGCTGATCGGGAGGACCTGCGCGATCGCCACCGCGGGGAAGAAGGCCAGCAGCGCAGTCGGCCCGGCCGCGTCGATGCCCATGGCCCGCGCGGCCATGACCGCGGCGCCCACCAGGACGAGCTGGTAGGCGAGGCCGACGGCGAGCACGCTGAACGCCTGGCGCGGGTGCAGGCGGAGCTGGTGGATGCCCATGCTCACGGCGGCCAGAAACCGGCGCCACCCCTTCTCGGCATCGACGTCGCCGTAGCGGTGGCTCGCGACCGCGAGGACGACCAGCGCGAGCAGCACGAGCGTGCCCGCCGCGAGGCTGATCGCGACCTGCGTCGCCCGCCCGAGGTGGCGCAGGCCCGGGTTCACGAGGAACCCGAAGAACGTCATCGCCGGCAGCACGACCCACCCGGTCAGTCGCTCGAGCACGACCGAGGCGAAGCTCGTCGGCCCCATGCCCGAGTCGCGCGAGAGCCGGCTGACCCGCAGCACGTCACCGCCGATCGTGGTGGGGAGCACGTTCGCGACGAACTGCCCGGCGAGGTAGTGCGACAGCAACCGGCCGAAGCGGGTGTGCTGGCCCATGGCCTCGAGCACCGCCTGCCAGCGGGCCGCCGAGAGCACGATGCCGGCCAGCGTGAGCAGCAGCGCGCCGGCCAGCCACAGGCCGGTCGACCAGGTCCACTCCGGGAACTCCGGGCTGCCCGAGTCGCCGATCTTGGTGACCAGGAACCAGAGCATGCCGAGGCTCAACGTGATGCGGAACGCCAGCACCAGCCATCGGCGCGATCCGTGCTTGCCGGGCTTCAGCCCCGCGTCCTCGTCGATGGCGGCGCGGAGCTCCTCCTCAGGCGTCGAGGGCACGGTCACCGCTCATGCACGATACCGGAGCTCGTTTTGCCAGCCCTGCCGGTTGGTCGCGGTGCGGCTCCGCTAGAACCGCGCGGTGAAGTTGATCGACCTCCAGGTCGGCCCGCTCGAGATCGCCGCCACCGAGTCCGGGTCCGGCGGAGCGCCGCTGCTGCTCCTGCACGGCTTCACCGGTGCGAAGGAGGACTTCGCCGACTGGATCGACGCGTTCGCGACGAGCGGCTTCCACGTCGTCGCGCCGGATCTGCGGGGCCACGGTGCGAGCAGCAAGCCGGCCGACGAGTCGGCGTACTCCCTCGCGACCTTCGCAGCGGACACCCACGGCGTGGCCGACGCCCTCGGCTGGGACCGCTACGCGCTCCTCGGTCACTCGATGGGCGGCATGGTCGCGCAGGCGGTCGCGCTCGACGCACCTGACCGGCTCACCGCCCTCGTGCTGATGGACACGACCCACACGAGCGTCACCGGGATCGATCCCGACCTCGCCGCGCTGGCGGTCGAGGTGGTCCGCACGGACGGCATGGAACGTCTGCAGCAGCTCATGAACGAGCTCGACGCGCCGCTCGCCACGGAGGCCGACGCGCGGGTCCGGGCCGAGCGCGAGGGCTACGTCGCGTTCGGTGAGCGCAAGCTGCTGGCGTCGTCGCCGGCGATGTACGCCGCGATGGCGATCGAGCTGCTCGCCCAGACCGACCGGCTCGACGGGCTGCGGGCGCTGGATGTCCCGACGCTGGTCATCGTCGGCGATCAGGACCAGCCTTTCCTCGGCCCCTCGCGCGCGATGGCCGACGCGATCCCGGGTGCGCAGCTCATCGTCGTGCCCGACGCAGGGCACAGCCCGCAGTTCGAGGCGCCCGAGGCGTGGTGGGACGCGGTGTCGGGCTTCCTCACCGACGCCGTGGTCAGCGCGGCGCAACCGCGTGGAAGTCGATGATGCCGCCCCGGTCCGCCGCGTAGGCGACGAGCTCGAACGGCGCGACCACCCCGAGCAGCGCGCCGTATCCCGGCACCTTGCCGTAGCGCTTGGGCGGGTCCCAGCCCCATGCGTTGAGGGTGTTCTGCAGGGAGATCGCCGTCTGGATGTGCGGAGCGGTGTGCAGCTGCACGTCGGTGAACCCGCCGTGCCGGAGCAACCGCTCGAGGCCGGCGCGGGAGAACATCTGCAGGTGGCGCGGGTAGTGGTAGCCGCCCCAGCGCCGACCGAACGCCTTCGCCTCCCATGACGAGTTGGTGGGGAGCTGCCCGAGCAGGTGGCCGCCCGGGCGCAGGAGCCGGCGGGCCCGGTCGACCACGACATCGGGCTCGATCACGTGCTCGAGCACGTGGTTCATCGAGACGATGTCGTAGCGGCCTTCGTGGCCGGTGAGGTCCATCTCCTCGAGGGTGCCGACGGTGACGTCATAGCCCCGCGCCCGGCCCGCCGCCGCGACCTCGGGTTGCAGCTCGACGCCCGCGCAGTGCAGGTCGAGCTCCTCCCGCAACTCGTCGAAGTGGCGGCAGTCGCCGGTGCCGACGTCGAACAGGCTGCCCTTGCGCCCGCCGAGCAGCTCCTCGTACTGGTGGGCCCGCCGCTTGGCCCGGAGGTGCACCAGCCGCGTGGCGAGGCGGCCGTGGTCATCGTTGAATGCGTGGTAATCGGACGGATAGAAATCAACAAGATCGGCGGCATCGGGCCGGGGAAAGAGGAACTCGGTGTCGCAGGCGACGCAGCGCCGCACGTCGAGGGTCGACCCGGGCTCCACGCCGTACTCGAAGTCCCGCATGCGGTCTCGGTGCGGGCGGACCGACAGCGACCGGCAGGCCGGGCAGCGGGCCGGGCCGGCCGGGGCAGGACCCGGGTGGGACGACGCGGCTGGGCCATGTGCTGGTAGAGCCGTCACAGAGATCCGCGATGGTAGCGTCGAGGCTGATGCCGACCCGGTACCAGACGAGCGTGGAACGGAGCCACGGCGCCGAGATCATCGAGGTCGTGGGGGCCGAGGAGATCGAGCGGCTGGCCGTCCCGAACGGGGCCGACACCGCGCTGCACCTCGTCGTGGTCTGGGTCGAGATCGCGCTCCTCCTGGTCGCTGCCGGGGCCATCGGCGCGCTGCCATTTCCGCTAACCGTGCTGTGCGCGGTGGTGCTCATTGTCCTAATGGGCACCCGCATCAACGCGCTCAACGTGGTGATGCACGAGGCCTCGCACGGCTTCCTCTGCCGGGACCGCGCCCGCAACGACCGGGTCTGCAACGCGACCGCGTCGTGGTGGATGCTCCACTCGGTCGAGGAGTACCGGCCCACCCACCGCCTGCACCACCGCTACCTCAACGGCCCCGAGGACCCCGACCTGCCGTCGTACCTCGTGCCCGGCCGGCGTGGTGCGCTCGCCCGGCTGCTCGCTCTCGACCTGCTCGGCGTCACCGCGCTGCGGCGGGCGCTCTCGCTCGTGTCGAACGCGTCGAGCGACGAGGCCGGCTCCGCACGTCTGTCGGGCGCGACCGTGCTCCGCAACACGGTCGGCAAGGTCGCGGCGCAGGCGGTGCTCATCACGGTCTTCGTGATCGCCCGTGGCGTGGTGGTCGGCCTGGCCGGCTACGTGCTGTTCTGGCTCGTGCCCGCGCTGAGCGTGTTCCCCGCGCTGCTGCGGCTCAAGACGGTCACCGAGCACTTCGACGCACGGCTGCGCGACCCCGGCGCGCCGGTGTGGATCGCCCGCACCAGCCGTGCCCGGTGGCTGCAGGACCACCTCGTCGGCGCGCGCATGGAGTACCACTTCGAGCACCACGCGCTGCCCACCATCCCGTACCCGGGCCTGCGCACGGTCCACCGCCGCCTCGTGGAGGCCGGTCGCTTCGACCCGCCCGCGCCCACCGACACCGACTCCGGCGGCTACGTGCGCTACATCCGCACGCTCCAGGTGTGACCCGCTACTTCTTCATCCACATCATGCGGACCGGCGGGCGGACCTTCTCCCGTCAGGTCGAGCACAACTTCCCGAGGGGCAGCTACTTCCCCGACGCCGACCACGAGGCCGACCTCGTGCGGGCCAACATCTCGGTCGGGGACCTGCTCGCGCTGCCGGCCGAGCGCCGCGCCTCGCTGCGCCTCTACTCCGGGCACTTCCCCTTCTACGTGACCGACGAGCTGGGTGGCGGGTTCGTGATGATGACGATCCTGCGCCACCCCGTCGCCCGCACGATCTCGCACCTGCAGACCCGCCACTCGGTCCTGATGCAGCGGCCGTCGTTCGTCGAGCGGGGCCTCTCGATCGAGGACCTGTACGCGATCGACGGCATGGGCAACGGGCTCCTGCGCGACTTCCAGGTCCGGCAGTTCGCGCTCACCGGAGACGATCGGCTGCGGTCGATCGACCCGCTCGAGGTCGACGACGCGCGCTTCGAGACCGCGATCGCCAACCTCGCCCGAGTCGACGTCATCGGGCTGCAGGAGCAGACCGAGCGGTTCAAGGCCGAGGTCGCCGAACGCTTCGGTTGGACCCTGCCGCCGATCGACGACGTGCACGTGAGCCCGCGCGTCGAGGTCAGCGAGTCGCTCCGGGCGCGGATCGCGGAGGACAACGCGACCGACGTGCGCTTCTACGAGCACGCGCTCGAGCTCGTCCGCGCTCGCACCGGCGACTAACCCAGGGACTCCAGCCAGCCGGGCAGGTCGGCGAGCCGTGAGAGCACGGGGAACTCGACGTCGGACTCGACCACCTCGTGGCTCCACGTGACGTGGTGGGGGACCTGGACCGCCCGCCCGCCGATCGCCAGCACCGGCAGCACGTCGGAGCGGACCGTGTTGCCGACCATGAGGAAGTCCTCGGGCTCGACGCCGACGCCGTCCAGCACCCGGCGGTAGGTGCGCTCGTCCTTCTCGCTCACGATCGCGACCTGCTCGAAGTGGTCGGCCAGCCCGCTGGCCGCGACCTTCTGCTCCTGGTGGAACAGGTCGCCCTTCGTCACGAGCACCAGGCGGTAGCCCGCGGCGGCGAGAGTGGGCACCGTGTCGGCCACGCCGTCGATCAGCTCGACCGGGTGGGACAGCAGTCCCTTGCCGAGCGCCAGGATGCGGGTGATCTCGGCACTCGTCACCGCCCCCTCGCTGAGCTCGATCGCGGTCTCGATCATGGAGAGGATGAAGCCCTTCGCGCCGTAGCCGAACAGCTCGAGGTTGCGCCGCTCGGTCGCGTAGAGGCGGGCGTCGACGTCGGTGCCGTCACCCACGAAGGGTGTGAACACGTCCCGGTAGACCTCGTGGACGTCGGCGAAGTGGACCTCGCTCTCCCAGAGCGTGTCGTCGCCGTCCAGGCCGATCAGGGCCGGACGGCGGGCCCCCTCAGCCGCACTTGGCAAGGAACGCGGTGCGGTCGACGACGACGCGGGTGACCTTGCCGGCGGCGACCAGGCTGCGGGCGTCGCGCACTGCGACGGTGAAGGTGAGCCGCCGCCCCTCGACCTTCTCGAGCGTGGCCTCGGCGGTGACCGCGGTGCCGATCGGCGTGGGGGCCAGGTGGTCGAGCTGCACCCGCATGCCGACCGAGGTGGTGCCGTCGTCGAGACGTCCGTCGAGGGCCGCCACCGAGGCCTGTTCGACCAGCGCCACCACCCGGGGCGTGGCGAGCACCGGGACGTCGCCCGACCCGCACGAGAGGGCGGAATCCTCCTCCGCCACCTCGTGCACGATGCGGGCGCACAGGCCGGGTTCCAGTGCCATCGTCGGTACGATACGGCCACTGGCGGTGACCGGTTCAACCCGCGCCGTCGGCTCTCCCCGAGCAAATGACCCCCAGCGAACAGAGGGCTGTCGCGTGATCGAAGAAGCTGTCGTCTCCCGAGTTCTCGGCGCGGCCCTGCGGACCGGCGGTGACTTCGCCGAGGTGTTCGCCGAGGACAAGCGGTCGGCGTCGGCCCTGCTCGACGACGGCCGGGTCGAGGAGCTGTCGTCGGGCCGCGACCGCGGCGCCGGCATCCGGGTCGTCGTCGGTGACACCACCGGCTTCGCCCACACCGCCGACCTGAGCGAGGACGGCCTGCGCGCCGCGGCCGAGGCCGCCGCCGCGGCGGCCAAGGGCGGCGGCGGGGGCACCCGGGAGGTCGCGCTCGACCGCCGGCCCACCACCAACCCGTCGGTCGTCGCGCTGCAGCCGGGTGACGTGCCCAAGGCCCGCAAGGTCGAGCTGCTGCGCCGGGCCGACGAGGCCGCCCGCGGCCGGCACGGGTCGATCACCCAGGTGACCGCTCGCTACGGCGACAGCCGGCGGCGCATCCTCGTGGCCAACAGCGACGGGCTGCTGGCCGAGGACGAGCAGGTGCGCACGCTCTTCAGCGTCGGCGTCGTCGCGTCGGGCGACACCGGCATGCAGACCGGCCGGCGCAGCATCGGCCACACGATCGGCTTCGAGCTGTTCGACCGCTACGACGTGGCGGAGCTGGCCAACGAGGCAGCCGACCGCGCGGTGATCAAGCTCGCGGCGCGGCCCGCCCCCAGCGGCGAGGTGCCGGTCGTCATCGGCAAGGGCGGTGGCGGCGTGCTGTTCCACGAGGCGTGCGGCCACGGCCTCGAGGCGGACCTCGTCGCGAAGTCGGCGTCGGTGTTCAAGGGTCGGCGGGGTGAGCTCGTCGCCTCGCCGCTCGTCACGCTGATCGACGACGGCACGATGGGCGGCGAGTGGGGTGCCTACGGCATCGACGACGAGGGCAGCCCGGCGCAGCGCAACGTGCTCATCGAGGACGGCGTCCTCACCGACTACATGTGGGACTTCCTGCGGGCCCGCAAGGAAGGTCGTGAGCGCTCGGGCAACGGACGCCGGCAGAGCTACCAGCACCTGCCGATGGTGCGCATGACGAACACCTTCCTCGTGAACGGCGAGGAGGACCCGGCCGACATCATCGCCGCCACCCCGAACGGCGTGTTCGTGGCCGACCTCGGCGGCGGCCAGGTCAACACCGCCACCGGCGACTTCGTGTTCGGGATGACCGAGGCCTACCTCATCGAGGACGGCAAGATCACCGAGCCGATCCGCGAGGGCAACCTCATCGGCAACGGGCCGAAGGTGCTGCAGGACATCGACGCGCTCGGCAACGACTTCGCCATGGGTTCGCCCGGCACCTGCGGCAAGGACGGCCAGGGGGTGCCCGTCGGCGACGGCGTCCCGACGCTCCGGGTCGCCCGCCTGACCATCGGTGGCACCGCGGCATGAGCGTCACTGCGAGCACGGGTACAGGCGAGTCGGCGGTGGCCGGCGACCTGCTGGACATCGCCGACCGGATCGTCGCCCGGGCCCGCGACGACGAGCAGGTGGAGGCGGTCGTCCGCCGCTCCCGCCACACCGAGGTGCGCGCCTACCAGGGCGAGGTCGAGTCGCTGTCGTCGGCCGAGTCGCAGGGTGTGGGCGTGCGGGTCGTCATCGGCGACCGCCAGGGCTTCGCCTACGCGGGCAGCCTCGACCCCGAGGTGATCGCCGAGGTCATCGACGAGGCCCGTGACAACGCCGAGTTCGCCACGCCCGACGAGTTCCTCGGCCTGGCCGAGCCCGACGGCGTGGCCGTGCCGACCCTCGACCTCTACCGGCCGGCGCTGGCCGACTTCCCGGCCGATCGCAAGGTGGCGCTGGCCCTCGAGCTCGAGCAGCTCGTGCGCAGCAGGGACCCCCGCATCACAGGCGTCGAGGCCGCGGAGTTCGTCGACGCCATGGGCGAGGGCT
>JAFBAD010000142.1 GCA_019247975.1 Acidimicrobiia bacterium | reverse complement strand
TGGTGGCGGGTGCGACCTCAACGACTTCCTCTCCGACTGCCTGACCGCGGTGCGCGCCGACGAGCCCCGCCTGGCGATCAAGGAGGTCCTCGAACGGGCGGTGTCGACGCCCGGCGCGCTGGCCGACGCGCTGCCGGCCGATCGGGCCGAGCTCGTCCCGCTGCACCGGTCGCGCGAGCTCACCGTGCTGAAGGTCGTGTGGGCGCCCGGCATGCGGGTCGATCCGCACGACCACCAGATGTGGGCGGCCATCGGCATCTACACCGGCGGCGAGGACAACGCGTTCTACCGCCGCGACGGCCAGGGGCTGGTCGGATCGGGCGGGAAGGAGCTGCGCCCCGAGGACGTCGTGCTGCTCGGCGACGACGTCATCCACTCGGTCACCAACCCGACGTCGATGCACACCGGCGCGATCCACATCTACGGCGGTGACTTCTTCGACACGCCCCGCAGCGAGTGGAACGGCGATCCGCTGACCGAGAAGCCCCACGACGTGAGCCGCCTGCTCGCCCGCTTCGAGGCCGCGAACGAGGGCTGACCGAGCTCAGCCGTTGGCGGCCTTGGCCGCGATCCGGGCCCGCACCTCGGGCCGGCGCAGCGGCGGGAGCGTGGGCGGCGGCTGCTTGCGCTCGGGCAGGGCCTCGAGCAGGTGGTGGGTGGCGTGCGCGATCTCCCGCACCGCCTTGTCGAACGCCTCCTGCGTGGCCGCGGACGGCGCGCGCACGCCGCTCACCTTGCGGACGTACTGGAGCGCGGCGGCGTCGACCTCCTCGGCGGTCGCCGGCGGCTGAAGACCTCGCAGGGTCGTGATGTTGCGGCACATGCCGCTCAGGCTAAGGCCGCAGCGGCTGCTCAGACCCCGTCGTCGTTGACGGCCACCGTGGTGATGGTCGGGGCGAACCCGGCGCTGCTCACGACGAGCGACGTGCCGTCCGGGAGCGAGGCGATCTCGGCCTCGTTGAACGCCGGCTCGGGCAGGCCGCTCTTCAGCACCTCGCCTTCGAACAGCCCCACGAAGTTGGAGGTACCGAGCACTCGGGTGTCGCTCCTGGCCTCGGTGAACATGAACCGGGTGCCGTCGTAGCTGAGGTCGGCGTCGAACGCGGTCGCGTTGCCGCTGAGCGGATCGAGCACCGTCCGCGCCGTGACCGCGCCGGTGGCCGGCGCGATCTGGGCGAGCAGCAACCGGCTCGTCTGGGCGTGTTCGTCGCCCCAGGCGACGCCGAGGTGCCCACCCCCGGCCGCGGCCGTGAGGAACCCGAACGTGCCTGCGTAGTCCTTGCCCAGGACCCCGACGCCTCCGAGGAAGGTGCCGTCGGTGCGCAGGATCCGTCGTTCGACGTCGTCGTTGCTGCTCAGCCAGGCGATGACCGTCGAACCACCCGTGCTCGCGATGACCGGTTGGCGCTGCAGCCCGGCTGCGGTGGTCACCGCCTTGCCGCCCGGGTCGAGGACGGCGCCGTTGGCCGCGACGCGGGCGGCGAAGATGTCCTGGTTGCCGTTGCGCCCGTCGTTCCACGCGACGACGAAGCGGGCGCCGTCGGCCGCGACGACCGGCGACTGCTGGCTCCCGGCCGCCCCGGAGATCCGGATGCCACCGGGGTCGAGGACCGCTCCGGTGCCCGACACCCGCGTGCCGTAGACGTCGCCTGCGTCGTTGCGGTGGTCGGTCCACGCGACGAGCCAGTTCGTGCCGTTCCAGGCCGCCCTCGGGCAGAACTGGTCGGAGTGCGCCGCCGCGAGCGCGATCACCGGACCGGTGCGCACGCCGGCGGCCGTGTAGCGCTGCGCGAAGACCTTCGTGTCGCCGATGACCCGCGTCTCGTGCCAGGTGACGAGGTACTGGCCGCTTCCCGCGGCGACGTCCACGCAGGACTGGGGAACGGGAGCGCGACCCACCTCGGTCACGGCGCCGACGGGCTGGCCGGACGTGTCGAGCCTGCGGCTGGCGCCCTCGTGCACCCGCAGCCATGACAGGACCGCGGTGCCGTCCGGACCCGGCGCCAGCCCGGGATCGGGGACGAACTGACCGGTCGAGGCGACGAGCACCCGGCCACCGACCTGGGTGGGAACGCCTGCGGCGGACAGCTTCGTGCCGTACACCGCGCGCTCGTTGTTGGCCGGGCTGCGCCCGTCGGCCCAAGCCGAGAACCATGTCCCGCCGCCGCCCGGCGCGAACTGCAGGCCGAACTGCTTGTGGCCCTCGTTCACCAGGGTGTGGCTGGCGCCGAGGGCGCCGGTGCCGCTGACGGTCCGGACCGCGAGGTCACCGTTGTGGTCAGGCACCGACCACCCCACGAGGTAGCCGGTGCTCGACGCGGCGACGACCGGATCGGTCTGGTCGGCGGGGCCACCTGCGACGGTGAAGGGAGACCCGACGGCGAGGCCGTCGACGTCCAGCCGCAACGCTCGGATGTCGCGTGACCCGACCGCGCCCTGCGACCACACGACCAGGGATCCGCCACCGACGGACGCGAGCGCGATCCCGCCGGTGACTCCCGGTCCCGCGGCCTGGGCGGTGGCGTTGCCGGTGGTGTCCAGGGTGAAGACGCGCAGGCCGTCCTCGCAGGCCTTGGCCACCACGAAGGTCGAACCGTTCCACGCGAGCGCATCGTCCGCCTCGGTGCCCGGTGCGGTCGGATCATGGTCGTCGGGGCAGATCGTGAAGCCGCCGCCGCCCGGCTCGAGGAACGACGGCACCGGCGTACCCGAGGGCCCGATCATGTCGAACACCCGGTGGTGGATCTCGAAGCCCTGCCCGCTGGGCTCCGCGGCGTCGAACGTGGAGATCGCGTACCCGTCGCCGTACGCCACCGACCCGTCGTGCCAGTTCCGATAGCTCGTGTCCGGGTGCTCGAACGCCTCGACGGTGGTCGGGCGGCCGATCGGGCCGCTGGTTCCGGTGAAGCGGTCGAAGGTCAGCCCGCCGTCGATGGTGCCGTGCACCAGGACACGCGCCGTGCCGTCGTAGCCGACGGCGAGCGCATCGGCCAACGGGTCGGTGTGGAACGCACCCGCAGGCGCCACCCGCACCGGCCCTGTCGCCGGGGCGTCGGCCCCGGCCGGACTTGCAGTCGCCAGCGCCACGACCGCACTTGCGATCGCGGCAACGACGCGCGCACAGCTCCCCATGGCTGCCTCCCGTTTCGCCCGCGGGCTCGGGAGCCTACGTCAGAGGGCGATCGCGGTCGCCTCGGCGACGGACTGGGTGTGGGTGAGGCTCAGTCGCCAGCCGGTCACGCCCTTGCGCTCGGCGAGCGCCGCAGCGCCACCGGTCAGCGACACGGTCGGTTGGCCCGAGCGCTCCCGAACCACCTCGATCTCGCGCCACTTGCACGCGCCCACGCCGACGCCCATCGCCTTCATCACCGCCTCCTTGGCGGCGAAGCGCGCCGCGAAGCGCTCGGTCGGGTCCTTGCGCCGCTCGCAGTACGCCCGCTCCGCGTCGGTGAACAGCCGGTCGAGGATCCCCGGCGTGCGGGCTGCGACCTTGCGGAACCGCGGCACCTCCACCGTGTCGATGCCGACCCCGATCATCTGGCCCCGATCACGACCGCTCGACGAAATTGGCCGGGTTCGCCGCGCCATGCGCGGTCAACCGGGCCAATGTCAGATCGGGGGTCAGCCAATGTCGGGTTCGGGGGAGCGCCAGTGCTCGGCGAGGACGTAGACGGGAGCGGTCAGCAGGTCGACCAGCGGGACCTCGGAGAGCAGGTCGTCGCGGAAGGTCGGCTCGGTCTCGGTGACCGCGTCCTGCAGCGCGGCGTAGCGGCCGCGGTACTGCTCGAGCACCGAGCGGGCGGTGGTCGCGGGCAGGCGGTCGTGAAAGCGCACGTGCAGCAGCGTGATGCCCGTGCACTGGCTGCCCTTGCTCTCCGGGACGATCACCAGCGAGCGGCCGTCGCTCCGGCCGACCGCCGCGGTCACCTCGAGCTCGGTGGCGACGCGGTGCTTCGTGCCCCGCAGGATCGGGTTCTTCTCGGTCCGCAGCGGCAGGTCGCGCGCGAGGCCGCCCCGGTCGACCGCGGTGATCGTCGCTTCGTGCGTGGCGACGTCGCCCTCGACGACGTAGCGCGTGTAGCCGACGACGTCGGCCACCGCGGCGTCGAGCCCGGCGAGCGCGCGGAGGGACCGGTAGCTGAGCCGGTCGCGCGCCGCACCGGCGTCGAGCGCCCTGCGCACGAGGCCGACCTGCAGCAGGCCCTCGTCGGCGCGCGAGATCCCGACCGTCACGGTCTTCGCCTGGTGCTTGATCGCGTCGATCGGACGGGTGAGCTCCTCGATCGCGGACGTCAGCGCGACCGTGAGGTCCTCGACGAGGACGTGCGGCGTGCCGATGCGGCCGTACTCGATCGCGTACGCGTCGAGCGGCACCATGCCGACCGCGTAGCGCAGCAGCGAGCTGAGCTTCACCGCAGTCGCCGGTTCGAGGTTGCCGTTGTAGGAGCCGCTCCGCAGCCCGTCGAAGAAGCTGGCCGTGACCGGCTCGAAGTCGGCGCGCAGGCCGGCGAGGAGGCGCTCACCGTCGACCATCGCGTCGCGGGCGGAGACCCGCTGCTCGATCGCAGCGCGGGCGAGGCGCAGCGGCACCGCCTGCGCATCGATCGCCAGCGCGGCCTCGTAGCCGAACAGGTGGCCGACGACCGCGCAGAGCACGAAGGCGAGCTGCGGCGGCGCGGGCGGCACGGTGAGCGCCTGGAGCGCGGCCCCGAAGCGCTGGTTGCCCTCGGTGGTGATGACGATCGGGGTGGCCTTGTGGGCGCGGTAGATCGCCACCTCCTTGGCCACGTCGTCGGCGTTCGACCCCTCGAGCCCGGTCGCGCACACGAGGATCAGCGGCTCCGACGACAGGTCGATGTGCTTCTTGTCCTCGGTGGCGTCGCAGGCGATCGCCTTGTAGCAGAGCTCCGACAGCTTGATCCGCAGCTCCATCGCGGCGATGCGGTCGGCGCCCGAGCCGACGACCGCCCAGTACCGCTTGGGCGGTGCGAGCTGGTGCGCGGCGGCCGCGATGGCCGGCCGGGTGGCGAGCGTCGCCTCCATCGCGTCGGGAAGGTCGCGCAGCGCGACGAGGATGCGGCTCCGCTCGGCCACCAAGGACGGGTCGGGGGCGACGATGTCCGCGATCGCGTAGGCGAGCAGGAAGCCGGCCGCGACCTGCGAGTAGAAGGCCTTGGTCGACGCGACGCTCATCTCCACGTCGCGCCCGTCGGACGTGTACAGCACCCCGTCGGACTTGTCGGTGAGGTCGCTCGATCGCCGGTTGACGATCGCGATGACGCGCGCGCCGCGCGCTCGGGCCAGGTCGACCGTGCGGTTGGTGTCCGTCGTCGTTCCCGACTGGCTCACCGCCACGACGAGCGTGTCGGTCATGTCGGTGCGCAGGCCGAACCCGGACAGCTCGGTGGCCAGCTGCGCCTCGACCCGCAGGTCCGTGCCCGCGGTCGCCTCGTCGAGCGCCCGCGCCAGCGCCTGCGCCGCGACCGCTGCGGTGCCCTGGCCGATCGCGATGACGCGGTCGATCGAGCCGTCGGCCAGCCCGTCGCGGAGGTCGGTGGGCAGGGTGTCCGGACCGAGCGCGACGGTGAGCGTGCCGTCGTGGTCGACGAGCTTGCCCCGCAGCGTCTTGCGGAACGACCCCGGTGCCTCGGTGATCTCCTTCAGGAGGAAGTGCGGGTTGTCGCCCCGGTCGATGTCACGGGTGGTGATCTCCGCCTGGTGCAGCTCCGAGGTCGCGACCGGGAGCGCGCGGCCGTCGTAGCTCCACCGGCCGATGCCGTCGAGCGAACCGGCCCGGTCGCCGAACAGCCGCACGACCTGGCCCCGGGTGCCCATCGGGTCACGCTCGTCGGCCGGCGTCTCGCCGTCGAGGCGGAGGTACCGGGTGCACTCCTCGACGAGGCCGTAGGGCTCGGAGGCGACGACGGTCATGTCGTCGGCCAGCCCGACGTAGAGCGCCTGGCCGCTGCCCCGCTGCGCGATCACGAGGTCGGCCGGTTCGTCGGCCGCGCAGGCCGCGATGGCGACCGAGCCGTCGAGCGTGGCGACGGTCCGCCGGAACGCCTCGTCGAGGGAGAGGCCGGCCTCGAGCCGGCGCGACACGAGCGTCGGGATGACCTTCGCGTCGGTCGTTATCTCGGGTGCGATGTGGAGGCCTTCGGTCGTCTTCAGGTCGGCGAAGTTGTCGACGTCGCCGTTGAGCGCCGCCGCGACGTACGGACCGTCGACGCGGTCGAGCTCCTCCGCGTTCAGCGGGTGCGCGTTGGGCTGCGAGATGATGCCGACGCTCGCCCAGCGGGTGTGGCCGAGGACGACCGCCTGCGCGTCCTCGCCGGACAGCGCGTGTTGCAGGAGCGCGTCGCGACGGATGTCGGCGCGGAGCGCCTTCGTGTTGTCGCCCAGCTCGCCGATCTCGGCGGCCGCCTTGTACACGAAGCTCAGCGCACCCCCTGCAGCACGCACGGACGTCGACGCGAAGAGCGGGTCCTCCGAGCGGGCTGCGAGCTGCGCCGCGATCGCCGGCGATTCGAGGTCGAGACCGTGGTCGCGCACGAGCACGTGGACACCGGCCGAGTCGCGGCCGCGCACCTCGAGGCGGTCGATCGCCGAGAGCGCGACCTGGATCGACGTGTACCCCGCGATCGCGGCGCGACTCGGATCGGGCCCGGCCAGCTCGCCCACCGCCCGTGCGGTCCGCAACCGATCGCGCACGACCGCCCACGACGCATCCTTCAGCCGGACGAGCGCCGCGTTGACCGCCTCGAGGTCGGGCGAGCGCAGCGCGGCGCCGTGGTCGAGATCCGCCTCGATCGTCGCGACCATCGATGCGACATCGGAGAGGAGCGCGTCGAGCGACGGCGCCAGCGTGCGGTCGGCGAGGAGCGCCTCGACGCCCGGCACGCCCCGCAGGAGCGTGTCCGCGGTGCCGATGTGGTCGGCGGCGATGACGATGCGGGAGGCGAGGTCGGACACCGAGCGGTCGGCCAGCAGGCCCGGCGCCCGCTCGACGAGCGCGAGGACCTCGGCCGATGACGGGGCCAGCCGGTCACTTGGCCGGCGGGTCACGCCGATGATGCCGCACATGCGAAGACGTCCTCCCTGGGTCGCCCGGGCTGCTCGCTCCTGGATGGAGGCCAGGCCCATTCTGGATCGCCCGTCCGGATCCAGTCGGCCGACTTGCGCCCTAGGGGGAGGGTTCCCCGGAAAGCCGCTCCACCGCCGCCACCAGCCGGTCGGCCACGTTCGAGGCCTGCTCGGCGGTGGGCGCCTCGACCATGACCCGGACCAGCGGCTCGGTGCCGCTCGGCCGGACCAGCACCCGGCCCTCGCCGGCCAGCTCCAGCTCGGCCATCGCGATGTCCTGGCGCAGCCGCTCGACGATCGCCGCGTCCCGCCGGGCCACCTTCACGTTGCGGAGCACCTGCGGCAGCCGGGACATCACGGCTGCTAGGTCGGACAGCGGACGGCCGCTGCGAGCCATCACGTCGAGCAACTGGATGCCGGTGAGCACGCCGTCGCCGGTGCTCGCCAGCTCCGAGAAGATCACGTGGCCCGACTGCTCGCCACCCAGCGTGTAGCCGCCGAGCTCCATCGCCTCGAGCACCGAGCGGTCGCCCACATCGGTCTCCACGACCTTGATGCCGTGGGCGGCCATCGCCTGGCGGAACCCGAGGTTCGTCATCACCGTGACGACGACGGTGTCGGCCGGCAGCACGCCGCGCTCGTGCCGGTCGATCGCGCAGATGGCGATGACGTGGTCGCCGTCGACCACCTGGCCCTGGGCGTCGACCGCGATCAGGCGATCCGCGTCGCCGTCGAGCGCGAGACCGACGTCGGCCCGCCGGGTGGTGACCACCTGCTGCAGGGACTCGGGGTGGTTCGAGCCGCACCCCGCGTTGATGTTCGAACCGTCGGGTTCGGCGTTGATCACGGTCACGTCCGCGCCGAGCGCGGTGAGGACGTGCGGCCCGACGATCGACGCGGCGCCGTTCGAGCAGTCGAGCACCACCCGCAGCCCGGTCAGCTTGCGACCCTCGATCGAGGTGCGTTGGAGGTGGACGGCGTAGCGCTCGGCCATCGACGCGTCGCGCCCGACGATGCCGACGTCGTCGCCGACCGGCCGGCGCGCGGTCCCGGGGATCCCCTCCTGCTCGAGCCGTGAGAGGTGCGCCTCCAGCGCGGCCTCGGTCGCGTCGTCGAGCTTGCGGCCACCGGGACCGAAGAACTTGATGCCGTTGTCGCCGAACGCGTTGTGCGAGGCCGAGATCATCGCCGCCGCGACACCGTCCTCCCGGGACAGGTGGGCGACTCCGGGCGTCGGCAGCACGCCGACGTCGACCACCTCGGCCCCCTCGGACGCGAGGCCGGCGCTCAGCGCCGCCGCCAGCAGCGGGCCCGAGCGTCGGGTGTCACGGGCGACGTACCAGCGCCCGGGGCCGATGGACGCGACCGCAGCGCGGCCGAGCGCGACCGCCAGCTCGGGCGTGAGCTCCGCGTTGGCGACGCCTCGGACCCCATCGGTTCCGAACCGCAGCGACACCGCTGCGAGCTACCGCTTGGAGTACTGCGGAGCCTTCCGGGCCTTCTTGAGCCCGTACTTCTTCGACTCCTTCTCACGCGCGTCGCGCGTGAGGAACCCGGCCTGCTTCAGCGGGATCCGCAGCTCCTCGTCGACCGCGACCAGCGCCCGAGCGATGCCGAGGCGCAGCGCGCCCGCCTGACCCGACGGGCCGCCACCGTTCATGGTCGCGTCGACGTCGTAGCGGTCCTCGGTCTCGGTGATCCGGAGGGGCTCGGTGAGCACCATGCGGTGCGTGTCGGACGGGAAGTAGTCGGCGATGTCCCGACCGTTCACGATGATCGTGCCGTTGCCCTCCTCCTCACGGGGACGGAGGCGGACACGGGCGACGGCCTGCTTGCGGCGGCCGGTGGTCTGGGTGAGCGGCTTGGCCACGGTTTCTCCTATGCGCCCGGCCGGTGCTGGGCCAGGTCGAGCGGGACGGGCTGCTGGGCGGCGTGGGGGTGCTGCGGCCCGGCGTACACCTTGAGCTTCTTGGCCATCTGGCGGCCGAGGCGGTTCTTCGGGAGCATGCCCCTGATCGACTTGCGCACGGCCTCCTCGGGCCGGCGCTCGAGCAGGTCGGCGAAGGTCTGGCGCTTGATGCCGCCCGGGTAGCCCGAGTGGCGGTACACCATCTTGCGCTCGGCCTTGTCGGCGGTGAGCACGACCTTGGCCGCGTTGACCACGATCACGTGGTCGCCGGTGTCGAGGTGCGGGGTGAAGATCGGCTTGTGCTTGCCCCGCAGCACCCGGGCAACCTCGCTCGCCATGCGGCCGAGGACCACACCTTCAGCGTCGACGACGAACCAGCGTCGTTCGATCTCTCCGGCTTTCGGGGTGTAGGTGGGCACGCGAGGATCCTGGGACTTCCGATTCGTGGGGACGGCCCGCTGCCGAAGGGGCGGCCAGGGCGACGGACCAGCGTAGCCTCGATCCCGGTGAAGACCAAGGTCGAGCTCGTGGGCCTGGAGGACATCCGGGCTGCTCGGGAGGGCCTGGCCGGGCTCCTGCGCCCCACGCCGGTCGAGGAGGCCGACACGCTCACCCGGATGTGCGGCCGGGCGGTGCTGCTCAAGCCCGAGCACCGCCAGCGCACCGGCTCGTTCAAGATCCGCGGTGCGTTCACCCACGTGGCCGCGCTCCCGGCCGACGGGGCCCGGGTGGTCGCGGCATCGGCCGGCAACCACGCCCAGGGAGTCGCGCTCGCCGCCAGCCTGGCCGGACGGCAGGCGTCGATCTTCATGCCCCGCGGCGCGCCGCTGCCGAAGATCGAGGCGACCCGGGCCTACGGCGCCGACGTCGAGTTGGTCGGCGACACCGTCGACGACTGCATGCTCGCGGCCCGGGCCGCAGCCGAGGTCCACGGTCACCTCGTGCCGCCCTTCGACGACCCGCTCGTGATCGCCGGGCAGGGCACGGTCGGCCTCGAGATCGCGGATGAGGCCAGCGCGTTCGAGTGCGTCGTCGTACCCGTCGGCGGCGGCGGCCTCGTGTCGGGCATCGCCGCCGCGCTGCACGCGGTGCGCCCGGACGTGCGGATCATCGGGGTGGAGGCACAGGGCGCAGCCGCGATGCAGGCATCGGTCGCGGCCGGGGAACCGGTGCGCCTCCCCCACATCGACACGATCGCCGACGGCATCGCGGTGAAGACGCCGTCCGCGTTGACCGTCGCCCACGTGCAGGCGTTCGTCGACGAGATCGTCACCGTGACCGACGAGGAGATCGGGCGCGCCCTGATCCTGCTGCTGGAGCGGGCGAAGGCGGTGGTCGAGCCGGCCGGGGTGGTCGGCCTCGCCGCGCTGCTCGCGGGCAAGGTGCCCGGTGCGGGGCCGGCGGTCGTGGTGCTCTCGGGCGGCAACGTCGACCCGCTGATGCTCCGCAACCTCATCGAACGAGGGCTGTCCGCGGCCGGCCGGTTCCTGCGGCTGCGGCTCATCGTCGACGACCACCCGGGCGCGCTCGCCAACATCACCGCGCTGATCGCGGAGCTCGGGCTGAACGTGCTCGATGTCGAGCACCACCGGGTCGGCGTCGCCGTCGGCATCGACCAGGTGGAGCTGCTGCTCACGCTCGAGACGCGCGACCCCGCGCACCGGCTCGTCGCGGTCGACCGCCTCCGCTCGTCGGGCTACTCGGTCGACCTCATCGCCTGAGCCGGTCCTAGCTGCGCCAGCCGTCGTAGGTCACCGACCAGAGCGTCAGCCCCTGCGGCGGCGCGAGGTCACCGGCCCGGGCGCGGTCGCCCGAGCGGATGATGCCGGCGACGTCGCCGGCCCGGAACCTCCCGGAACCGACCGCGACCATCGTGCCGACGATGCTGCGCACCATCTGGTGGCAGAACGAACCGGCTTCGATCTCGAAGCGGAGCAGGCCGTCGCCGTCGTCGGACCACGAGGCGTCGTACACGCGCCGGACGAGCGAGGCGACCGACCCGTCGCGCAGCTTCGGCCGGCGGCAGTACGCGGCGAAGTCGTGCTCGCCGATGAACGGGTCGCACGCGAGGTCCATCGCCCAGCGGTCGAGTGGCCGCTCGACGTGCCACGACGTCGGGGCCAGGAACGGGTCGGGGTGGGGCCGGTTCAGCACGAGGTACCGGTAGCGACGGGCGCGGGCCGAGAAGCGGGCGTCGAAGTCGGCCGGGACCACCTCGGCGTCGCGCACCGCGATCTCCGGGCCGCACTGGTGGTTGAGCGAGCGGACCAGGCCGTCCAGGTCGGGCTCCGCGGCCTCGACGTCGAAGGTGACCACCTGGCCTCGGGCGTGCACGCCGGCGTCGGTGCGGCCGGCCACGGTGAGCTCCACCGGGTGGCCGAGGAAGCGGCCGAGCGCGCCGGCCAGCTCGCCGGAGACGGTCCGCACGCCGTCGTTGGCGGCGAACCCGTGGAACCCGGAGCCGTCGTAGGCCACCACGATGCGGATGCGGGTCACCGGGGAAGCATTTCTCACGAGGACCTGTCACAACCAACGGGCCTCGTTCGTCGAGTGGGCAGATCACGAGCGAAGGCCCCAGGAGGCAGACCATGACCGAGGATCGCTACGACGTCGCCGTCATCGGAGCCGGGCTGGCCGGGCTGGCCGCCGCGGCGAGTGCGGCCGAGGCCGGCCGCCACGTCCTGGTGCTCGACGCCCACCGGCCCGGCGGCCGGGCCGCCGTCGACGTGCGCAACGGGTACCGCTTCAACCGGGGCCCGCGGGCGCTGTACATCGGCGGAGCCGGGAGCGACGTGCTCCGGCACTTCGGGGTCCGCACCGACACCGGTGGCGCGCCGGCGACCGACGGCATCATGCTCCGCCACCGCGGTCAGCTCCACCTGCAGCCGACCGGCGTCGCGAGCCTGCTGCGGACCAACCTCCTGTCGACGCGGGAGAAGGCGCAGACCGCCCGGCTGCTCGGCGGCCTCGGTCGCATCGACCCGGCCAAGCTGACCGGCACGACGGTGCGCGAGTGGATCGACGGCAGTGCCCGGGGTCGCGTCGCAGAGCTCGTCGAGATGCTCGTGCGCGTCGCGACCTACAGCAACGCCCCCGACGAGATGGACGCGGGCGCGGCGGCCATGAACGTGAAGGCGGCGATGCAGTCGGGCGTCCAGTACCTCGACGGTGGCTTCCAGAGCCTGGTCGACGGGCTGGCCGCCGCGGCCGTCGGCCTCGGTGTCGAGCTGCGCACGAACGCCGGCGTCCACCGGATCGAGCCCGAGGCCGGCGGCTTCCGCCTCGTCGGTCCGGCCGGGCCGATCGTCGTCGACTCGGTGGTGGTGGCCACCGGCGGGCCCGACGCGGCGGCCCAGCTCCTGGCCGAGCGGCCGGCGGCGTGGGACGGGCTCGGGCCGGCGGCGACCGTCGCCTGCCTCGAGCTCGGGCTGCGCCGGCGCCCGCGCCACGCCGGGGTGTTCGCGGTCGACCAGCCGCTCTACCTCAACACCCATTGCCCGCCGGCCGACCTCGCTCCCCCGGGCGGCGTGGTCGTCCACGCCATGCGCTACCAGCCCGTCGGCGATTCGATGCCGGCCGACGACCAGCACCGGCTCCTCCGCGAGCTGGCCGCCGACGCCGGTGTCACCGACGACGACATCGTCGAGGAGCGGTTCCTCGCGCACATGGTCGTGACCGGCGCGATCCCCACCGCCGCGCGAGGCGGGCTGGCCGGCCGTCCGGCCGCCGAGATCCCCGGGCTGCCCGGGGCCTTCGTGGCCGGCGACTGGGTCGGCCCGGTCGGGCTGCTGGCCGACGCCTCGCTGGCCAGCGGCGCCCACGCGGGACGCCTCGCCGCCGCCACGTCGAGCAAAGTTGCCGCGTGAATGCCGTCGCGACCTTCGAGGGGGAGAGGGACCGACTGCACGGGCTCGCGTACCGGATCACCGGGTCGCGGACCGAGGCTGAAGACGTGGTCCAGGAGGCCTGGCTGCGCTGGGACCGGTCCGACCAGGCCGCGGTCGAGCGGCCCGGCGCCTGGCTCACCACGGTGACGAGCCGCATCGCGCTCGACAGGCTGCGGGCCGCGCAGCGGACCAGGGAGTCCTACGTCGGGCCGTGGTTGCCCGAGATCGCGGTCGACGAACCCGACCCGGCCGAGCGGGCCGAGCTGGCCGAGTCGCTCACGCTCGGGTTCCTGGCCGTGCTCGAGCGGCTGGGCCCGGTCGAGCGGGTCGTGTTCCTGCTCGCGGATGTCTTCGCGGTCCCCTTCGACGAGATCGCCACGGTCGTCGAGCGCTCGCCCGACGCCTGCCGCCAGATCGCGTCACGGGCGCGCAAGCGGGTGCGGGAGGAACGGCCCCGGTTCAGCGCCACCGACGAGGAGGCGTGGCGGGTGGCCGCGGCGTTCCTCCAAGGCGTGCAGGCCGGTGACATCGACACCGTGCTCGGTCTCCTCGCGCCCGATGTCATCGCCGTCAGCGATGGCGGAGCCGACCACCACGCGGCCCGGCGGCCGGTGCGTGGGCCCGAGCGGGTCGCTCGGCTGGTGATGAACCTGATGGCCCGGGCCAGCGAGCACATGACCGTCGACGTGCGCACGATCAACGGGCAGCCGGGTGTGGTGTTTCGCCTCGGCGACGAGGTGCTGCTGGCGACCGCGGTCGAGGTGATCGACGGCCAGGTGGCCGGCCTCTACTCGCTCGTGAACCCCGACAAGATGCGCTAGCCCGGCGCGGCGCCGGTGTAGACCGCGCGCGGCCGGAAGCGGAGCCGGTGCCGGTACTCCTCCGCCGCGTGGGCCAGCCAGCCGACGATGCGGGTGGTGGCGAAGATGACCTCGCCCGCCTCCTCGATCATCTGGTGGCGCTCGGCCATCGACGCGATGGCGAAGTCGACGTTCGGGAACGGCAGCGAGCGCTCGGCCATCGTGCGCACGAGGTCGAGCTCCGCGTCCGAGCTCGCCCCGACGTCGTCGAGCATCTCGAGCATCAGCGTGGCCCGGGGGTCGCCCTGCCGGTAGACGCTGTGACCGAAGCCGGCGATGAGCTGGTGGTCGCGCAGGCGGCGCCCGATCGCCTCGGTCGCGGGCACGCCGCCGTCCACCTCGCGCAGCACCTCACGGGCCGCGCTGCTGGCCGCGCCGTGGAGCGGGCCCCCGAGCGCCGCCAGACCGCCCTCGACGACGAGGTACGGGTCCGCCCAGGTCGACGCGGTGACCCGGGCCGCGAGGGTGGAGGCAGCGAGCTCGTGGTCGGCCAGGAGGACGAGCGTCGCCTCGAGCAGGCGCACCCGCTCCGGCTCGGCCGGGTGGGCGGTGAGCTTCGGCCAGAGTCGCCGGGCGATCGACGAGCCGGCCGGCGCCTCGACCGCGCCGTCGACGGTCGGCAGGGTGTCGACGATCGTGGCGATGAGCGCCCGGCCGGCCATCGCCACCGCGACCGGCCGCCGGTCGTCCCGGAGCGGGTCGTGGGATCGCGCCGCGAGCACCACGGCCCGGAGCCGGTCCATCACCCCATCCCCGTCGAGCGCGGCGGCGACCCGCTCGGCCGCAGCCCGCGCCGCCGCCGGGGACTCGCAGGCGATCGCCTCGCGCTCGCCGGTCCACAGCCACGTCGCGATCTCCTCGAACGTCGCCCCGGACCGCACCGCATCGGCGACGTCCCACCCGCGGTAGGCGAGGCGACCGGCCGGGTCGAGCAGGGTGAGCTCGGTCTCGACGATCACCTCGAGACCCCGGGCCCGGCCACCGCCCCGCTGGCGGGCGGCGAGGCGTTCCACGTCGGCCCGCAGGAAGCGGCTGCGCCGCGTGCCCGGCACCGGCTCGCTGTGCACCAGGCCGCGGCTCACGTACGCGTAGAGCGTCTGGGGCTTGACCCCGAGGCGGGCCGCCGCCGCCTCGGCCTGCATCCACTCCGGCTCGGCCACGAGCCGCACCTTACATTGATGCAATCAATCTTGACAACATGTCGTGGCCAGGGCTTCTGTGGGAACCATGACCAACCCCACCACCGTCGCCGAAGCCATGACCCAGGACGTGGTCACCGCCGCCCCCGGCGAGACGCTGGCCGTCGTGGCCGAGCGCATGGACGACCACCGGGTCGGCTCCGCGGTGGTCGTCGAGCGCAACCACCCCGTGGGCATCGTGACCGAGCGGGACCTGCTGCGGGCCACCGCGGCCGGTGCAGTTCCGGAGACGTCCACGGTCGACGACTGGATGGCCGGCGACCCCGAGTGCGTCGAGCCCGACCGCCCGATCGACCAGGCGTGGCGGCAGCTGTCCGAGCGCGGGTACCGCCACATCCCGGTGGTCGTGGGCGACGAGCTCAAGGGCATCATCTCGATGCGCGACCTGATGGCGCTCGCTCGTCTGCGGCCGGCCGACGAGCCGCCCGGCCTGGCGCCGGCGGGCCTCAAGGGCGTGGTGGTGGCGCAGACCGCGCTGGGCGACGTGCGTGGGACCGAGGGCTTCTACCACTACCGCCAGTACGCGGCGCCCGACCTCGCGGCCAAGCGGACCTTCGAGGACGTCGTGCACCTGCTCATC
>JAFBAD010000077.1 GCA_019247975.1 Acidimicrobiia bacterium | reverse complement strand
GGCATGGACCTCGCCGAGATCGGCCGGCTGCGCGAGGGCGTCGTCGACAACGAGTGGCTGCAGCGGTTCAAGGACGAGCCCGACATCATCCTCGGCGGTTGGCTGAAGACCTACCGGCCCACGAAGCCGGTGATCCTCGCCGCCGAGGGCTACGCACGCGCCGGCGGCACCGAGATCCTGCAGGGCACCGACATCCGGGTCGCGGGGGAGAGCGCCGTTTTCGGCGTGACCGAGGTGCAGCGGGGCCTGTTCCCGATGGCGGGGTCGGCCGTGCGCCTCCGTCGCCAGATCGGGTACGCGGTCGCGGCCGAGATGCTCCTCACCGGCGAGGACCTCCCTGCTCAGCGGGCGCACGAGCTCGGCCTCGTGAACCACGTGGTGCCCGACGGTCAGGCGCTCACCAAGGCGCGCGAGATCGCGGATCGCATCGCGAAGAACGGTCCGCTCGCCGTCAAGGGCATCCTCGCGACGCTGCGTGAGACCGAGGCCATGCCCGAGGCCGAGGCGTTCGGCATCGAGATGACCCACGGCATGACCGTGATGGCGTCGAAGGATGCCGCCGAAGGACCCAAGGCCTTCCTCGAAAAGCGCGATCCGGTCTTCACCGGGACGTGACCCCGGTGCTGCTCACCACCGAGCAGATGGCCACATTCGTGGCCCGCGGCTTCCTCGCGTTCCCAGCAGTGATCCCCGCCGAGCTCAACGAACGGGCGACCGAGGAGCTCGAGGCCATCCTCGCGACGTGGGGCACGCCCGACCGTCCTGCGGCGCCGGGGTCCGGTGATCCGCTCGACGTGATCTACGCGCCGCCGTCGGCCATCGGGGAGGTGTTGCGGTCGCCCGTCGTCGCCGGCGCGATCCGCTCGCTCGCCGGCGAGGCGCCGGTCTTCGACCACGACTTCGTGCACCTCCGTCCGCCGCACGATCCGTTCGGCCAGCACCTGCACTGCGACGCGATGGTCGACCCGCTGACCGCGTTCGACATCCAGGTCTTCTACTTCCCGCACGCGGTCGCCCCCGACGGCGGCGGCACCGGTTTCGTGCCCGGCACCCACCTCCGCCACGTGCACGAGACCGACGTCGGCCGTTACACGCACCTGCTCGGTGAGCGGCAGTGGGTCGGGCCGGCCGGGTCGATCCTCGTCTTCCACCAGGGCATGTGGCACCGCGGCATGCCGAACCCCGGTGACCGGGCCCGGCTCATGTACAAGATCCGCCTGAACCCGACGACCACGCAGGTCCGCCAGTGGGACACCAGCGACCTCGACGCGCTCGACAGCGGCCCGGGTGACCACGTCTTCGCCCGCTTCAGGATGGACTCCGTCGCCGGCCTGCTGCGCCGCCGGGAGAAGTGGATGGGCGAGGCCGACCACCGCCTCGAGCTGCGCAACCGGGCCCGGCTCTGGCGCTACCTCACCGGCGACGAGCGGTTCGACGTCGACTGGTACCTCACCCGCCAGGAGCTGCGGGTGGGCCTGGCGTGAACCCCGAGACCCACCGCCAGCAGGTGCTGTTCCTGTGGTTGGAGGACTCGCACCTCGACGGCCGGGTCGTCGGTTGGTCCTTCCACGACGGCGCGGGCCGCGACGCGGAGCTGGACGGCGAGCCGCCCTACGCGACGGGGGCCGAGGCGTTGCGGGCCGGCTGGCGCCTCCTGCAGGTGTCGCCGGTGCCGATGCGCATCCCCGGCGCCGAGTTCGTCACCGGACCGCTGACCCACGAAGCCGTGCTGGAGCGCATCGTCCCGCTCACCTGACCGCGCCGCCCAGCTGGATCGACTAGACCGATCGCGATGTGGCGGCGGACGTTGGCGATCGGGGCTGGCGTGGCCGCGATGTCGCTGCTGGTCCTCCAGCAGCCGGCGGGAGCGGCCGACAACGTCGTCGTGAAGTCGGGCTCGATCGACTTCCTCGCGTCCGGTGGCCGCCCGGTCCACTGCGAGGCCACGGTCGACGCGGAGCACGACACCGGCAACGCCGACAGCCCTCTGCTGTCGTGGAGCATCGACTCGACCGGCGGATCGGACTGCGCGGGCTTCTTCAAGATCACCGCCACCT
>JAFBAD010000017.1 GCA_019247975.1 Acidimicrobiia bacterium | reverse complement strand
CAGGTGGCGATCGTGGTGGCGGATCTGGCGGATGAGCAGGATCGTGCCCGGGTCGTCCCCGAGGCGGTTGCTGCACTGGGCGGTCCCGTCGACATCCTCGTGAACAACGCTGCGGCCGCGATGTACCACTCGCTGGTCGACTTCCCGCTGAAGCGGCGGCGGCTGCTGTTCGAGGTGAACGTCCACGCAACCCTCGACCTGGCCCAGGCGATGGTGCGCGCGCTCGGGTCAGGCCGGGACGGGTGGATCGTCAACGTCTCGAGCGCCACCGCCAGGCCGGCAGACGGGCCCCCGTTCGAGGTCGGCGCAGCCGGCGCGACGATGGCGGTGTACGGCGCGTCCAAGCTCGCCCTCAACCGCATCACGAACGGGCTGGGTGTGGAGCTGCACGGCACCGGCGTGCGGGTGAACACGATCGAGCCCCGAGCGGCGGTGCTCAGCGAGGGAGCTGATGCGCTGGTGGGCGCCACGTTGCGCCCCGACCAGATCGAGTCGATGGAGGAGATGGTCGAGGCGACGGTCGCGCTCTGCGACTGTGGAGAGGACATCACCGGAGGTTCGTTCGTCAGCCTCGACCTGATCGAGGCGTGGGGTCTGACGGTGCGCGGCCTCGACGGTCTGGAGCTCGGCTGATGGCTCCGATGTCGACGTTCCCCGACGGCTTCCTCTGGGGCACGGCGACCGCTGCGCACCAGATCGAGGGTGGCAACACGAACAACGACTGGTGGTCGTGGGAGCACAAGGACCGAACGCCCTGCGTCGAACCGTCAGGTGACGCATGCGACTCGTGGCACCGGCGGCCCGAGGACGTCGCACTGTGCGCGGAGATGGGACTGAGCACCTACCGCTTCTCCCTCGAGTGGAGCCGGATCGAACCCGAGGACGACGAGTGGTCCACCGCGGCGGTCGACCACTACCGCCGGCAGTGCGAGGCGTGCCTCGCCGCCGGCATCCAGCCCGTGGTCACCTTCCACCACTTCACGACGCCTCGCTGGCTCGCAGAGCGCGGCGGCTGGCTCGAGCCGGCCACGGCCGACCGGTTCGGCGACTTCTGCGGCCGCGTCGCAGCCGCGCTCGGCGACGTGATGAGCCGCGCCTGCACGATCAACGAGCCGAGCGCGGTCGCCGCGACCGGCTACATCCTCGGGCTCTTCCCACCGGGCGCTTCGGACGAGCGGGAGTTCCATCGGGTGAACGAGGTGTTCGTCGACGCCCACCGCAGAGCGGTCGACGCCATCCGGGCGTCAGCGCCGGGCGTACCCGTCGGCATCGCGCTGGCGATGACCGACTACCACGTGGTGGAGGGCGGTGATGCGTCGCTGGCTCGGATGCGGGCCGACCTGGAAGACGTGTTCCTGGCGGCGACCGCGGGCGACGACTTCCTCGGGGTGCAGACCTACAGCCGCATGCGGATGGGACCCCATGGCGTCATGCCACCTGAGGACGGCGTCGAGGTGCTGGCCCTCGGCTACGAGTACTGGCCCGAGGCCCTCGAGGGCACGCTCCGGCGAGCCTGGGAGGCAACCGCCGGGAAGCTCCCGCTCCTCGTCACCGAGAACGGGATCGGCACCGACGACGACGAACAGCGCATCAGGTACGTCCGGACCGCGCTGCAGGGCGTCCTGGCGTGCCTCGCCGACGGCATCGACGTGCTCGGCTACACGTACTGGTCCCTCATGGACAACTTCGAATGGGCGCTGGGCTACGCACCCCGGTTCGGGCTCGTCGAAGTCGATCGCTCCGCACCCTTCGAGCGCCGCCGGAAGCCGAGCGCGGACTGGTACGCCCGGGTCGTGAAGGCCAATGCCCTCGTCGACTGACACCTATGAGCCGTCGAGGTGACGCCTGCCGATCGGGCGGTACCGTCGGCGTGATGGGCAAGCTGGAGCTCGAGCAGCTCAGCACGTCACTGCACCGGCTGGGCCGGTTGCTCGCCAGCAGGCAGATCTCCTCCCGCATCACGACCGCCGCCGGCGTGGAGGTGACCCAGCAGGGGACGACGCTCCTGCGGGTGCTGCTGCGAGAGGGTCAGCAGTCGATGAACGCGCTCGCGGTGGCCGCAGGGATGGATCTCGGTGCGGTGAGCCGGCAGGTCCGGCTGCTCGAAGAGGCCGGAGCGGTGACTCGCGCAAGTGACCCGGAGGACGGTCGCGTCGCCTTGCTGCGCCTCACCGCCGAGGGTCGTCGGATCGCCGAACGGATCCGATCGGTCGGCATGCGCCACCTCGAAGACGCGCTGGGGGAGTGGTCCGACGCCGATGAGCGACGTCTGGCGGAGCTGTTGGGCCGGTTCGTCGACGACCTCATGGCGACGCCGGTGCCCGCACGGGCGCCGAGGGGCGGCGCTCGCCGAACCAATGCCTCCTAGCGCCGATCGTCAAACCGCGCAGCGCCAGGTCGTGGTGCCAGGGAGTTGCTCGGCGACCGAGCCGTCGGGGAGCACGACCTCGGCCGAGGTGCCGGGCGGCACGGTGGTGGTGAGCTCGAAGGTGCCTTCGGTGATCCGCCACGACGACTCGATGCGCCCGTACGGCGAGTCGTGGACGGCCTCGGCCCAGGTCATGCCGCCGCCCGGACGAGGGGCGATGCGGAACCGCTCGTAGGCCGGGCCCTCGTCGAGGAGCTGGATCCCTGCGGTGTACGCGTGGAGGAAGCTGATCACCGCGCCCTTGCTGTAGTGGTTGAGCGATGCCCGGGGCGTGCCGTCCTCGGCGATGCCGTTCCAGTCCTCCCACACCGTGGTCGCGCCACGGTCGACCATGTGCAGCCACGACGGCGGCGTGTCCTGCAACAGCAGGTCGTACGCGACGTCGAGGTGGCCCGCATCCGCGAGCACGGGCAGGAGGAACGGCGTCGCGAGGAAGCCGGTGGTGAGGTGCGTGCCGGCCTCTCGGATCAGCGCGACCAGGCGATCGGCGGTCTGCTCGCGGAGGTCCTCGGGCACGAGGCCGAAGGCGAGGGCGCGCACGTAGTTGGCCTGGGTGTCGTGGGTGAGCGCACCGTCAGGCCCGATGAACTCGATGCGCCAGGCGTCCAGCACGTCGGTGGCGAGCTCGTCGAGCCGCGTCGCCTCGTCGTCGTCGCCGAGCAATCGACCCACCTGCGCGGCGAGGGTGGCCGAGCGGTGGAGGAAGGCGGTGCCGATCTCGCCCTTGTCCTTCGTCCACTGGTCGGGGTGGTCGTCGGCCCCCGGTTCGGCCCACTCACCCCAGTGGAAGCCGGCGTCCCAGATGAAGCGCTCGTGCGCCGCCGGCTCGGTCGATCGCGCCACGCGGCTCGGGTGGCGCCCGGCTGCAGCCGTCCGAGCCGCGAAGTCGATCCAGCGCACCATCGCGGGCCAGGACTCGGCCAAGACGTCACGGTCGCCGTACGCGCGCCAGAGCTCCCAGGGGACGATCGTGATGGCGTCGCCCCAGCCGGACGATCCCATCCAGTTCATCCACTCCTGCGACTGCATCGCCGACGCTCGCGGCCGCGCTGGATCGGGAGCGAAGTTGCAGATGCAGCCGTCCGGGCGGGCGTCGGCCACGAGGTCGCGCAGCCACTTCACCGAGAAGCCGGACACGTCGTAGAGGAACGCGGCCGATGGGATGAAGAGCTGGTAGTCACCGGTCCAGCCGGCCCGCTCCCGCTGCGGGCAGTCGGTGGGGATCTCGCAGGCGTTGCCCCGGAAGCTCCAGTCCGTGATCTCGTGGAAGCGGCTGACCCGCTCGTCGCTGCAGCGGAACCAACCCGTGCGCCGGAGGTCGCTGTGCACGACCACGCCGGTCACATCATCGGAGGTCAGCCGGCCCGGGTGTCCCTCGATGCGCACGTACCGGAAGCCGTGCGTGGTGTGCCGGGGCTCGAAGACCTCA
>JAFBAD010000375.1 GCA_019247975.1 Acidimicrobiia bacterium | reverse complement strand
CCCGGACCGACGAGCCCTTGCCCGTGCCGAGGTTGATCACCGTGCTCTTCTCACCCGACTCGAGGTAGTCGAGCGCACGGATGTGCGCGTCGGCCAGGTCCTCCACGTGCACGTAGTCGCGGATGCAGGTGCCGTCGGGGGTGGGGTAGTCGGTGCCGAACACGTTGATCGCGTCGACCCGACCGAGCGCGGCCTTCATCACGAGCGGCACGAGGTTGAGCGTGTAGGTCCAGTCCTCGCCGATGGCGCCGTCGGCCGCCGCGCCGGCCGCGTTGAAGTACCGCAGGCACACCGAGCGGAGGCGGTGGCACGTGTCGTACCAGGCGAGCATCTGCTCGACCATCCGCTTGCTCTCGCCGTAGGGGCTCTCGGGTCCGAGCGAGTGGTCCTCGTCGACCGGCAGCTTCGTGGGCGTGCCGTACACCGCGCAGGTGGAGGAGAACACGAACTTGTCGACGCCCGCGTCCTGCAACGAGTCGAGCAGGACGTTGGTCGAGCCCACGTTGTTGGCGAAGTAGCGGGCGGGCTGCTCCATCGACTCGCCGGCCGCCTTGTACGCCGCGAAGTGGATGACGGACTCGACGCCGTGGTCGGCCACGGTCTTGGCCACGAGGTCGCGGTCGTCGATCTGGCCGACGACGAGCGGCGCGCCGAGCACCGCGTCGCGGTGGCCGTACTCCATGCTGTCGAGGACGACGACGTCGCGGCCCCGCTCGCGGAGCAGCCTGACGGTGTGCGAGCCGATGTAGCCCGCACCCCCGGTGACGAGAACGGTCATCCCGTTCCTTCGGCGCTGCCCTCTGGTCCTTGAGCGCCCGGATCGGCAGGAGCGCCTCCTTCGCCCGCTTCGTTCTGCAGCTGGACGTAGGCCATCCGCAGCTGCTGGAGGGCCTGGATCAGGGTGGCCTCGTCCGGGCCGAGCTTGCCCTGCAGGGCGCCGAGCAGCGCCCCGAACGCGTCGATCGCGACCCGGCCCTCGGTCAGGTTGGGCGGCTGCTGGCGCAGGTGGATGGTGGCCAGCTCGTAGATCCCCATGGCGTGGTTGGCGATGACCACCGCGGCGGGCGCGGCGGCCATCTGGCGCTGGACCTCGGCCATCTCCTCGGCCATCTGGTGGAGCTCGGCCATGGCCCGCTCGCGGTCCTCGGGCGACATGGCCTCGAGGCGGGCCCGGTCCTCGGGCGGCAGGCTGGCCAGCACGTCGGCGTAGGACAGCCCTGCCCCGCCCTCGGGAGCCGGTGGTGGCGCCGGCGCCGGCGCGCCTTGCCCACCCGCCTGTTGCGGAGGCACCTTGTGCTCGCCGCCGGGCGTCCACAGGGACGACATCGCTGACCTCGGGGTATGTCGGGGATCGGGGCTGAACTGGTACCCTACGCCGACAACCGAACAACGGAAGCGGGGCCTCCGGGTCCCCACCCGGCCACGCAACGGACGTCGTTCCGCTCAGTGCGCCGGGTCGATGCGTCGCCAGCAGCCCATCTCGGGTCCCGCGCGGACGTCGGCTTTCGACGTCCGCGTCGTTTCGTTTTCGACCCGGATGTGCTCCACCTCACTGCCGTCCATGGGAGGACCGCCAGACGTGAAAGACGACCGGTCATAGCTGCGCCGCTGAGCAACAACAACGAGCACCGGATCAACGACCGCATCCGAGCCCGTGAGGTCCGCCTGGTCGGGCCGGACGGGAGCCAGATCGGCATCAAGCCGTTGCCCGAGGCGCTCGCCCTCGCCCGTGAGCTCGATCTCGATCTCGTCGAGGTCGCCGATCGGGCAGACCCACCGGTCTGCCGGATCATGGACTACGGCAAGTACAAGTACGAAGAGGCCCAGAAGGCGAAGGAGTCCCGGCGCAAGAGCACCAACGTCTCCATCAAGGAGATGAAGTACCGCCCGAAGATCGGCGCTGGTGACTTCGACACGAAGACCAAGAAGGTCGAGCGGTTCCTCGGCGAAGGCCACAAGGTCAAGGTGACGATCATGTTCCGGGGCCGTGAGATGGCCCACCCCGAGCTCGGCAAGAAGATCCTCGACCACGTGGCCGAGGAGGTCGGCGAGGTCGCTCGGGTCGAGGTGGTGCCCAAGCTCGACGGCCGGAACATGATCATGGTGCTCGCCCCCGACAAGCGGGCCCAGGCCGCGCAGGCCAAGCGGCTCGCCGACGAGGCGGCCGCCGCCGAGCAACCCGGCGACCCGGACCAAGCGGTCGATCCCGACCAAGCGGCCAGCTGAGCGCACGGCGGGAGCGCTGTCGCTCCGCCGCCCGAACCCAGCACGAAACGAGACGACGACGATGCCCAAGATGAAGACCCACCGCGGAGCCGCGAAGCGCTTCAAGGTCACCGGCTCCGGCAAGGTGATGCGGCTGCGGGCGTTCCGCCAGCACAACTTCGAGCACAAGCCCTCGACCCGCATGCGCCGGCTCGACGGCGAGGTCCAGGTGACCGGAGGCGACGCCGACCGGATCAACCGGCTGCTCGGCCGCAAGTAAACCGCACCCACCACCGAAAGGAGCCCTTCGATGGCCAGGGTCAAGCGCGCCGTCCACAGCAAGAAGCACCGCCGTGCGACGCTCGAGCGGGCGAAGGGGTACTACGGCAACAAGAGCCGTTCGTACCGCGCCGCCAACGAGCAGGTCATGCACTCGCTGCAGTACGCGTATCGCGACCGGCGGGCGCGCAAGGGCGAGTTCCGCAAGCTCTGGATCCAGCGGATCAACGCCGCGTGCCGCGAGAACGGCATCAGCTACAGCCGATTCGTCAACGGCCTGAAGGTCGCGGGCGTCGAGGTCGACCGCAAGGTCCTCGCGGACATCGCGGTCGCCGATCCAGCGGCGTTCACCGCGCTGGTCAAGGTCGCGAGCGACGCGCAGAACGCCGCCTGATCCACTCGCGCCGGGCAACCCCCGGCTGAAGGAGCTGCGCCGGTTGCTGCGGGACCGATCGGTCCGCCGCAGCACCGGCACGTTCGCCATCGAAGGTCCGGTCCTCGTCGCGGACGCGCTCGCAGCGGGCATCGGGGTCCGCGAGGTCTTCGCCGAAGCCGACGCGCTGACGGCCGAGCTCACGGGCACGCTCGACGCAGCCGGGACCGAGCCGGTGCTCGTGCGCGGCGGTGGGCTCGCCCAGGTGCTCGACACGGTCACCCCGCGGCCGGTCGTCGCGGTCGCGACGCTGCCCGCCTACGGGCTCCACGAGGCGATCACCGACCTGACCGTCGTGCTCGTCGACGTCGGCGATCCGGGCAACGTGGGGACGCTGGTGCGCACGGCGGAGGCGGCCGGCGCCGGGGCGGTCGTCTGCTGCGGCACGACCGCGGATCCGTTCGCGCCGAAGGCGGTGCGGGCATCGGCCGGCTCGGCGTTCCGTCTCCCGGTCGTCGTCGAGCCGGAGACCGCCACTGCGATGCGGACACTCGCGTCCGGAGGTCTCATGCGGGTCGGCCTGGCCGCCCGTGCGGCCGAGAGCTACGACGCGGTGGACCTCACCGAGCCG
>JAFBAD010000284.1 GCA_019247975.1 Acidimicrobiia bacterium | reverse complement strand
GCGGTGCCGACCCTCATCGCCGCCCTGCACCGCCTGCGCAACGGCCTCGAGCCGGTGGCACCCCGCGACGACCTCGCCTACGCAGCCAACTACCTCTGCATGATCTTCGGGGAGGCCCCCGATCCGGCCCACGCCCGCGCCATCGAGCAATACCTCATCCTCGGCATCGACCACGGCTTCAACGCGTCGACCTTCGTCTCCCGGGCGGTCACCTCCACCGGGGCCGACCTCGGCGCCGCGGTCGTCGCCGCGCTCGGCTCGCTGTCCGGGCCGCTCCACGGCGGCGCGCCGAGCCGGGCGCTCGACACCCTCGACGCGATCGGCACCCCCGACCGCACCGACGCCTGGGTGCGCGACGCGGTCGCCAAGGGCGACCGGATCATGGGCTTCGGCCACGCCGTCTACCGCACCGCCGATCCGCGCTCGGTCATGCTGCGAGGCGTCGCCGAGGGCCTCGGCGGTGACCGGGTCGAGTTCGCGAAGCAGGTCGAGCGGACCGTGGAGGCCACGCTGGCCGAGCTCAAGCCCGGCCGCGAGCTGCACACCAACGTCGAGTTCTACGCGGGTGTGGTGATGGAGCAGTGCGGTCTCCCGCGCGACCTGTTCACCCCGACGTTCGCGGCGAGCCGGGTCGTCGGCTGGTGCGCCCACGCGCTCGAGCAGCACGCGGACAACCGCATCATCCGCCCGAGCAGCCGCTACATCGGCCCCCCGCCGCCCCAGCAGGTGCCCGAAGCGTGATTCTCGAGGCTCCGCCTACCGGATCCCGGTAGGCCGGTCCTCGAGAATGGCTAGACCAGCTCGATCCTCGCCATCGGCGCGTTGTCGCCGTGGCGGGGGCCGAGCTTGAGGATCCGCGTGTAGCCACCGTTGCGGTCGGCGTAGCGGGGACCGATCTCGTCGAAGAGCTTCGCCGCGATCTCCTTGTCACCCAGGTACGACACGACCTGGCGGTGACGGTGGAGGCGGGTGTCGGGGTCGAGGTGGGCCTTCTTGGCCTTGGTGATCACCTTCTCGGCGATCGGCCGCAGCGCCTTGGCCTTGGCCTCGGTGGTGACGATGCCCTCGGCCGCGACGAGCGAGGCGACGAGGTTCGCCATCATCAGCCGCTGGTGCGCGGCGTCGCCGCCGAAGCGGCGGGCCCGTCGTGGGGTGGCCGGCATCGCTACTCCATCCCGCGGAGCGACAGGCCCCGCTCGTCCAGCTTGGCGATGACCTCGTCGAGGCTCTTCTGGCCGAAGTTGGTGATGGCCAGCAGGTCGTCCTCGCTCTTGCGCAGCAGCTCGCCCACGGTGTTCACCTGGGCCCGCTTGAGGCAGTTGCGGGGACGCTCGGAGAGGTCGAGGTCCTCGATCGGCAGGTCGAGATCCGGCGAGCCGGCGCCGACCGTGGCGGTCTCACCGAGCTCGAGGCCCTGCGGGTCGTCGCTCATCTCGGCGACGAGGGCGACCAGCGAGCGCAGCGTGTCGCCGGCCGAGGCGAGGGCCTCGCGCGGCGTGATCGAGCCGTCGGTCTCGATGTCGAGGACCAACCGGTCGTAGTTCGTGTCCATCTCGACGCGGGTGGGCTCGATGTCGAAGGTGACCCGGCGCACCGGCGAGAAGATCGAGTCGACCGGCACGATGCCGATCGTCGTCGACTCCTTGTTCCGGTCGGCCGACACGTAGCCGCGACCGCGGGCGATCGTGATGTCGAGCGCGAGGCGGCCCTTCGCGTTCAGGGTCGCGATGTGGAGGTCCTTGTTGAGGATCTCGACATCTGCGGTGGTCTGGATGTCGGTGGCGCTGACGTCGGCCGGGCCCCGCACGTCGAGGCGGAGGGTGACCGGCTCGTCGATCTCGCAGGTGAGGACCAGGTCCTTGAGGTTGAGGATGATGTCGGTGACGTCCTCGGTGACCCCGTTGATCGTGCCGAACTCGTGGAGCGCGTCGTCGAAGCGGACCTGGGTGACGGCGGCACCCGGGATCGACGACAGGAGCGTGCGACGGAGCGAGTTGCCGATCGTGTGCCCGAAGCCCGGCTCGAGCGGGCTGATGGCGAACCGCTGACGGTCGCCTTCGGGCTCGCCGAGCGCCTCGACGGTGGGTCGCTGAATGACCAGCATGTCTTTTCTTCCTTGGAGGGCGGCGGGGGATTACTTGGAGTAGAGCTCGACGATGAGCTGCTCGTGGACCGGCACGTCGATCTGCTCGCGCAGCGGCAGGTCGCGGACCGTGACCTCGAAGCCCTCACCACCGCCGTCGAGCCAGGGGGGGAGCTGGCGGTCGAGC
>JAFBAD010000368.1 GCA_019247975.1 Acidimicrobiia bacterium | reverse complement strand
AGCGGTCGACCTGGGTGGCGCCCATCATCACGTGGCGCCGTCCGCTCCAGACGACGTCGAACATCCGCCGGTACGGGTTCCACGACTCGATCACGCGGGCCTCGGGCGCGGGCGTCGCCTCGTCGTTGGCGATCAGCATGGCGAAGCCGTCGGTCATGAGGAGGTCCGGCTCGAAGCTGGCGCGCGCCAAGCGGCCACCGATCATCGGGATCGTGCCGATCGGGTTGGCCAAGCAGGTGCCGTCGCCGCGGAAGCACTCGGCGACGGCGACCGCGCACACCTCGGCCCGGGTCGCGACATCGGCGCTCATCGAGCTGCCACCTTGTCCTGGTAGGTCGCCTCGTCCGACAGCGAGAGCCAGTCGGTGCGGAAGCTCGTCCACGCATCCGGGTCGCGAGCGGTCAGCGCGTACTCACGCTGGAAGGCCTCGTCGCGCTCGTACTCGGGCTCGCACGACGTCGGGTGCGCACCGTTCGGGGCGAGCACGACACCGTCGACGAACAGGCGGCTGATGCGCATCCGGGTCACGTCGCCGGCCTCGCCCAGGAGGTCCTCGGTGGGGACGATGCGCTCGACCGACACGTAGGAGTGCTCGGCGGCGTCGATCATGAGGTCGTCGAAGTAGAGGTCCGGGCCGAGGAACGCGGCGTTGCCCCGATCATCGCCGACGTTGAGGTGGCACAGCGCGGCGTCGAGGTGGATCGCGGGTATCGCGGTGAGCTCCTCGTCGGTGACGCCGTCGCGCGACGGGTACGGCGACCGCACGGTCTTGAGGTCCGGGTTCACCCGGAACAGGTCGGTGCCGAGGCCGACTCGGCTCGGCAGGAACGGCACCCGCCACGCGGCCGCCTGGAGGCCGAGCAGCAACATGCCTTCGTCCATCTCGGTGCAGCGGAGCGAGCCCGACTCACGCGCCTTGCGGAAGTGAGGTTCGAGCGGGATCGTGTCGAGCGACACGAACGAGAACGTGAGGCGGCTGACCTTGCCGGCCGCGCACAGCATCCCGACGTCAGGGCCGCCGTAGGTGACCAGGTGCAGGTCGTCGAGGTCGCTGCGCAGCAGCGCGCGCACGAGCGACATCGGCTTGCGCCGGCTCGCCCATCCGCCGATGCCGATCGTCATCCCCGAACGCAGCTGCCCGACGACGTCGTCCTCGGTCATCACCTTGGAGGTGCTCACTTCTTCGTATCCGTTTCCCGCTTGTCCACGAACGCGTCGCGATGCTCGTCAGCGACGCCCGACAGGTTGAGCTCGAACGTGAAGCCCTGCTCGTAGCGGTAGCTGCGCTTCACGTCCCAGAGATCGATGCCGTTGAGCGACTCCTTGGCGGCACGGATGACCGTCGGGCTCTTGGCCGCGATCTCCTCGGCGACCTCCATCGCCGCGGCGCGGAGCCCGTCCTTCGGCACCACCCGCAGCACGGAGCCGTACTCGTGCAGCTCCGCGGCGGTCGCCACGGCGGACGTGTACACCATCGCCCGCATCCGGTGCTGCGGCACGAGGCGCGAGAGGTGGGTGGCTGCGCCCAGCGCGCCGCGGTCGACCTCGGGGAGGCCGAACGTCGCGTCCTCGCTGGCGACGATCACATCCGCGTTGCCGACCAGACCGATGCCGCCGCCGAGGCAATACCCGTTCACCGCTGCGATCACCGGGACCGCGCACTCGTACACCGCTGCGAAGGCGGCGAAGCAACCGCGGTTCGCACCGATCAGCGCGTCGAAGCCCTCGGTCTGCTGCATCTCCTTGATGTCGACGCCGGCGTTGAACCCGCGCCCCTCGGCCCGCAGCACGACCACCCGCACGTCGCGGTTCTCGCCCAGCCCGCGGACGACGTCGGCCAGCTCGAACCAGCCCGCGACCGTGAGCGCGTTGACCGGCGGGTTGTCCATGACCACCTCGGCGATGCCGTGGTCGTCGATGGTCGTTGAGATCACCGGATCGAGTACCTTCGCAGCCGTTTCTGATGACCCGTCAGGTCGGGTCGGCAACGTACCCCACGAGGAGCGCCGGTGACGATCTCCGTCGACCTGACCGACCGGGTCGCCCTGGTGACCGGCGGCGCACGAGGGGTCGGGCGGGGCATCACCGAGCGCCTGCTGGCCGCCGGCGCGCGGGTGGTCGTGTGCGGGCGGAACGAGCCCGATGAGGGCGCGCTGCCCGACGGCGTCGAGTTCGTGGCCGGGGACGTGCGCGATCCCGACCAGGTCGACCGCATCGTGACGACCGCCGTCGAGCAGGCGGGGCGGCTGGACATCGCCGTGAACAACGCGGGCGGCGCGCCCAACTCGGACGCAGCGACCGCGTCCGCTCGCTTCAGCGAGCGCGTCGTCTCGCTCAACATGCTCGCCGCGCTGCAGGTCGCGCAGCGGGCCAACGCGCAGATGCAGACCCAGACCGACGGCGGGGTGATCGTGAACGTCGGGTCGATGTCGGGCCTGCGCCCGACCCCCGGCACCGCCGCCTACGGGGCCGCGAAGGCCGGGCTGCTCAGCCTGACCGGCACGCTCGCCGTCGAGTGGGCGCCCAAGGTGCGGGTGAACATGGTGTCGGCCGGCATCGTGCGCACCGAGGCGTTCGCCGACTGGTACGGCGACCGGGCCGCCCAGGTCGCCGCGACGATCCCGCTGGGCCGCGTCGCCGAGCCGGCCGATGTCGGCAACGCGGTCGCGTTCCTCGCCTCTCCCCTCGCCTCCTACATCAGCGGCGCCAACATCGTCGTGAACGGCGGCGGCGAGCAGCTCGAGTTCTTCAAGCTCATGGAGTGACCTTGCTGACGCGGGTCGACCAGTTGGCGCTCAGGCCACGCGTGCCGTCGCAGCTGAAGTCCGATCTCCACTGCTGGAACGTGCAGGCGTGGGCGATGTACTCGTTCGCGATCCAGATGCTGTTCCCCGACGCCTGCGCAGCCGGGTAGTCGCCCCACCGGGGACGCTTCGCCGGCGGATCGCTGACCGCGCAGTTTTCGAAGTCGTACTCGCAGAAGCCGTCCTGCGGGTCGCGGCCCGCCGCCGCGACGTGGATGCCATGGACGCCGGACCCGTCGACCAGCGCATAGGCGGCGGTCGGGAACCAGTTGCGGCCGACGACGTTGACCGCCATCGCACCCCGGCCGTCCGCGAGCGTCGCGATGCCCGGGTAGATGACGTTGTTGCCCGTCGTCGCGAGGTACCCCTGGTGGGCCACCGAGCCGGAGGGCGTCAACGAGAACCACGCCGCGCCGGCCTGGATGTTGCCCCCGACCTGGACGATGGTGCTGAGGGAACCCCAGATGCGCCCGTTCGCGTACCAGGTGTTGAACATCCGGCTGTCGCTGCTGTCGATCGGCCCCTCGACCTCGTTCGCCGGGCCGCCCACGGCGTTGGGGTGGCAGTTCGACACGATGCAGTCGCGCAGCGGCACGTCGCCCTGCTTCTGCTCGGAGAAGGGCGGCACGCCGTAGACCTCGGTCGAGATCGCCTTGCGAGCGAGGGTGAGCGCGAGGTGGTTGCCGTCGAGGGACCGGGTGTTCTGCAGCGTCCACAGGCCGATGCGGTTCGACCGACCGGTCGTGTTCCTCGCCTCGAACGCCGCGGTCGAGCTGAGGAAGTACTCGCTGCCGCCGTTCGCCGACGCCGCCACGTTCCCGGGCGAGTTCGCACCGATCAGCGTGAAGGCGGGCGTCCCACCTCGCAGCGCGAGGTTCGACAGCTGCACGAGCCGGACGTTGCGCGCGCCCGACGTCACCGCACGGCGCGAGAGCGCGTACAGCTGCGAGCCGTTGAAGTTGTTGCCAAACACGCCGGGGCTGTCGTCCCACGGGTACTCGTTCACCGTGATGTAGACGCCGTTGTGGTCGGCCGCGATGTGCGGGTAGTCGCCGATGCACGGGCAGCCCGCGTGGTGCGGCGTCCCGTGGCTGCCGTCGTCGGTCGTGTTGAACGAGTAGAAGACCCAGCCACCCAGCGGACTGGCCGTCTTGCTGACCGCCAGATCGATGTGGTTGTTCAGCGTGAGATCACCCGAGCTCGGGTCGACGTCGAGCGTCAACACGACGTGGATCCACCGCTTGTGGAGGCTGTCGTAGAAGCAGCTCGGGTCGGTCAGCTCCGGCCCGATCTTGCCCGTGGTCCGGTTGATCGCCGGCGGGTACCGGTAGAAGCCGTTCAGGGCGACCGGCGGCGACTTCGGGTGGCCGGCGGTGTCGAAGACGCGGAGGACGGTGTTCACGGTCTCGAGCACGTAGCCGTTGCCGACGCAGAGCCCCTGGTCGGGCGGCTCGAAGCTGAACTGGTTGCCGTTGGCCGCGACGTAGCGCTCCTGGAAGAGGTTCACGCCCTCGTACGACGTGCCGAGACCTGGCCTCTGGCCACTGACCGGCGTGTTCGATGCGACCGGAACCGGCAGGGCACCGGCATCGGCCTGCGGGGCAGCTGGATCGGGACGGCGGGAGTAGCTGCGATCCACCAGGCCGCGCACGCTGGCCGACCGGGCGGCCGCGGCATCCGGCTCCGCCTCACCCGGAGGGGTGTCGGGACCGAGGGTGCCCGGCGGCAGGTGGCCGACGCCGTCGGCGAGCGAGCCGAGGCTGGCCCGCCGCACGAGGTTGCGCGTGCTCTGCGTCGTGGTCACCGCCGGCGTCCGCGTGATTGACGGCCGCGCGGCTGCGACCGATCCCGGCGAGATGGTGATCGCAGCGACCAGCGCGAACGCGCCGGCCGGGACGAACACCGCCAGCGCTCGACGAACCGAACGAGTCCCCATGCCAACCTCCCAGGTCGCATCTCGCCCTGTGCGTCGCTGGTCTACCCCCGATCAGTCCCCGGGAAAAGCGGCCGGCCGCGTCCTACGATCTGCGCCCGTGGGGGCGCGCGTACGGGCGACCGACATCGAAGACGACGTGCTGCCGAGGATCTGCGTCGTCACCGGTGAGGAGTGCTCCGGAACCTGGCGCGTCCGCTACGACAACCCACCCGGCGCGCTGTGGCTGCTCCTCCTGTTCGGCATCGTGCCGTTCGTGATCGCCCGGCTCGTGACTCGTCACGTGGTCGAAGGGCTACTGCCGATCAGCAGCCGAGGCATCGCCGTCGTGCGCACCGCGCGACGACACTGGCGGATCGGCAGCTTCACCGCGCTCGGCGTCGCAGTCGCGTCCGTGGTGGTCGCCGTCGAGCTCAGGTCACCGATCGTCGCAGCCGTCGGCCTGGGTGCCGCGTTCGTGGTCTGGTGCGTGACCCAGTTCCGCTACGTCGACCCGGTCCGAGGCTCGGTCGAGCAGAGCGGCCGGTGGGTGCGCCTCACCGGCACCCATCCGGCCTTCGACCGCGCAGTTGCCCCGCAGAACCGCGTTCTGGAGGACGGGGCCACCGGAATCCGGTAGGCGGAGCCTTCAGAA
>JAFBAD010000125.1 GCA_019247975.1 Acidimicrobiia bacterium | reverse complement strand
CGAGATCAACGGGTTGATGTCGCCGAAGCGGAGCGCGAACGCGGCGCGGCGGACGAACGAGTTGAGCTTCACCCCGTCCTTGCCGCTGTAGTTGCGCTGCACGTTGTTGCCGGCGTCGTCGGTGTAGTCGACCTCTTTGACGCCGCTGTTGACGATCACGTAGCCGCTCTGGTCCTCGCCGATGTAGACGCGGGGCTCGGTGATCTTCGGCTGGCTCTTGGGAGCGAGCGGGACGTCCTGCGCGGTGAACTCCGGCTGACCGAACGGGCTGACCTCGTTGGACGGCGACACGACCGCGCCGTACCCGTGGGTGTAGGTGAGGTGCTCGGACACCCAGGACTTCTGGGGGATGCCGTCCGGTGAGAGCTGGCGGGCGGCGACGTTCACCTGGGTTACCCCGCTGTCGGCGTCGTTCGTCCGGTTCGACAGCGCGTACCGATCGACGTCCACGTCGGGGATCGAATAGAAGTCGCGGAGACCGGAACCCTGCGTCCGGTCGAAGTTGGCCTGCACGACCGCGGGGTCCCACAACCGGACGTTCTTGATGATGTCCTGGTTGTCCGCCAGCGTGGACGCGTCGAGCTTGCCGTCGATGTCGAACTGCTTCTTGTTGACGCTCTGCAGGCCCATCGCCTGTGTCGTCGCGGCGATGTTGTGACCGATGTAGACGGCTTCCTTCGACGGCTCGTCCGGCTTCACCCGGAACCGCTGCACCAGCGCGGGCACGGCCTCACCGGCGAGCACGATGACGAACAGCCACAGGCCGACCGCGATGCCCGGCAGCACCCATCCCCGCCGCCGGATGTTCACCAGGAACAGCACGAACGCCGTGATCGAGATGATCATCAGCAGGTAGAGCGACTTCACCTGCACGTTGACGTCGGTGTAGGTGGCGCCGTCGACCGTGCCCCGGGTCGAGAACACGAGCTGGTAGCGGTCGAGCCAGTACTGGCCGGCCCGCACCAGCGACAGCACCCCGAGCAGGACCGACAGGTGGGCCTTCACCTGCGGCGACACCCGCTGGCCGGGGACCTGGATGCGGATCCCGCCGTTCAGGTAGTGGGCGACGATCGTCGCGATCAGCACGACGATCAGGGCCGAGAACAGCCACCCGAGGACGAAGCGCAGGAACGGCAGCTGGAAGACGTAGAAGCCGATGTCGGTGTGGAACGTCGCGTCCTTGCGCCCGAAGTCGACCCGGTTGGTGAAGAGGATCCAGTCCTTCCACTTCGACGAGACCCCTGACCCGACGATCAGCGCGACGAGGAGCGAGACGCCGGTGCGGAGCATCCCGGCGCGAGTGCCGACGATCTCGTGGTAGCGCTCGACGAGGTCGTCCTCCGGACCCGACGCGGGTAGGCGGAACGTCGGGGCGATGCGGTCGGCGATGAAGAGGTTCGCCCACAGGATGATGAAGAAGAAGCCGATGAAGATCAGCGCGAGCGCGGTCTTCGCGCCGAGGACCCCGCGCCAGATGCTCGCCAGGCCGAGCGAGTCGAACCAGAGGTAGTCCGTGTAGAAGCCGGCGATGCCGCGCAGCGAGGTCGCCAGGATGAACAGGGCGACGATGACGACGATCAGGACGACCCGGCCGCGGCCGGTCGGCAGCCGGCCACCCCGGCGCTCCCGCCGCCGGCGCGGCTGACGCGGCGGCATGTCCGAGGGGGGACGCATCGCGGGCGAGCCTACAGACGGGCGTCACACACCCGTGCCCGCCTGAGTGCGAGCTGTGAAGGCCTCACACGTCCTCCGAACCCGCTCGCCGCCCCGAGCGTGCGGGCTACGGCCGCGCCGTCACGCTCGGACGTGCACCGCCACGGGGACGATCAAGCACCGGCAGCCTGCGTGGGCCGGCGGGAACTGGTGGCCGGTCGGGAAGGCATCGCCCTTGGTCACCGTGCCGGCGAGCGAGTTGTCCTCGGCATCGGAGCACGCCGGGCCGGTCGCGTCGACCACCCACTCGACCTCGGCGCCGTCGGGCATCGCCTCGAACTGCCCACGGCTGAACGCCGCGAGCACGTGGTGGCGGGTGACCTCGATGATCCGAGGCGACTTCCACTCCCGGTACGAGGTGCGGAGCCGGTTCATCAGCTCCTCGTCGTCGCCGCCCAGATCCTCGAAGCAGCGCTCGAGCCGAGGGCGGATCGGCCCGGTGAGCTCCGCCGCGAGCGCCTGCGCGAGGTCCTCGACCTGCGGAGCCGGCGGCGTGCCGTCGGCGCCGTGGAAGGCGACGCCGGCCGCGGCAGCGGCGGTCAGGTCCTCGATCGCCGCGGTGGCGAACGAACCCTCGTGTTCGGGCGGGTCGGGGATCACGTCCTCGGGCGCCGGCACCTTGCGGGCCCGGCGGACCGCGTCCAGCACCGCGTTCTGCTCGTCGGCCAGCACCCGCTTCAGCCGCTTCGCCAGGCTGCGCTCGATCTCGTCGGTGATGGCGTCACGCCGCTCGAGGAGCGAGAGGACCGTCGCATCGCCCTCGGCCTCCGGCTCGACCTCGTCGGGTTCGGCCGAATCGGTGATGTCGACCGGGTCGACGGCCTCGGCCGCCGTCTCGAGCTCGGACTCGGCCTCGGGCTCCGGCTCGGGCGTCTCCCGCTCGGCGCGGAGGCGGGCGAAGAGCTCGTCGACCGTGCTGGATTCGACCGGCTCCGCCGGTCCGGCGTCGTCTGCCTCAGGCTCCTGGGGCTCCGCCGGCTGCTCGGCGACCTCGACCATCTCGGACACCGGCGGCGCCGGAGCGACCGGCTCCGGTTCGGGCTCGGGTTCGGGCGCCTCGTCGACCGCGGGCGGCTCGAGCTCGACGTCGGGGGCGGGGCCGAGGGTGTCCTCGACGTCGGCGGCGGAGTCGTGCAGGTGATCGGTGTCGGAGTGGTCGTCGTTCGCCGACACCAGCGGCAGCCCGGCCTCGCGGGCGGCGTGGATCTCGGCTTCGAGCTCGTCGACGGTGGCTTCGGTCTCGTGCTCGGCGCGACGACCCGCGTCGACTGCCGCGACGCGCGCGTCGGGCAGCGACACCAGGAGCTCGTTGGTCGCCTCCTCCAACGTGCGGCGCACCGTCTCGTGGGCCTCGAGGAGGCGTTCCCGTGCGGCCCGGAGCTGCTCGAGCTGCTGGCGACCGCTCTTGCGCCGGCGGGCGAGGTCCTTCAGCACCCGCTCGCGCACGCGCTGCGCCTCGGCGACCATCTCACGACCCTGCTCGCGAGCCGACTCACGCTCGGCCTCGGCGTCGAGCCCGGCCTGCGTGCGGGTCTCCTCGGCCTCCGCGCGGATGCGATCGGCTTCCTCCTCCGCGGCAGCCCGGATGCGGGCCGCCTCGTCGTCGGCCTCGGCCGAGCGGACCGACAGGATGCTGTTCGCCTCGTCGCGGATGCGGGCGGCGTCGGTCTCGGCCTCGCTGATCTTCGCGGCCGAGGCCTCGTCCGCCTCCTCGATCCGGCGGGCCGCATCGGCCTCGGCGTCGGAACGGGCGGTGGCTGCGGCCTCGTCGGCCTCGGACCGGATCCGCCCGGCGTAGTCCTCGGCCTCCTGGCGGACCGTCGCCGACTCCGCGGCGCTCCGGTCCCGGGCCTCGTCGATCTCCCGCCGGGTGGTCGTGGCGTACTCGTCGGCCTCCGCCCGTGCGGCCCCGGTCTCCTGCTCGGCCTCGGCCCGCAGCCGGGCCACGTCCTCCTCGGCGTTGGCGCGCATCTCGGTGGCGGCGGCCTTGGCCGAAGCGATGACCTTGGCGGTCTCCTCGCCGAGCGCAGCGGCGATCTCCTCGTCGCTCAGCTGGGGCGGCTCGGCGAGCTTGCGTTCGAGCTCCTCGACCTGCAGGCGCAGCGCAGCCTGCTCCTCGAGCATGTGCTCGATCCCTGCCGCGACGCGCCGCAGGAAGGAGCGGACCTCGTCCTGGTCGTAACCCCGGAACCCCGTACCGAAGGCCCGTGACGCGAGCTGCGTCGGATCGAGCACCGACCGGTCGAGGTTGTCCGACATCGACTCGATGCTACGACCGGCGCGCGTCGACCGGAGGGAGGCTGCGCAGGCGCGTCAACTGCAGAGAACGCCGAGCAGGCAGTCCGGTCCGTCGTCGGGCGGCGGCTTGACGACCTTGCCGACGGTGTCACCGACGCCCTGCACGAGGGTGGTGACGGTGTGGCTCACGCCGTCGACGATCCCGCCCACCGGGTTCGTCGTGGTCGTGATCGGCGGAAGGGTCGGCGTGGTCGGGACGGTCACCGGCGGGAGCGTCGGCGTCGTCGGCACGGTCACCGTGCCACCACCGCCGCCTCCCCCACCACCGTTCCCGCTGCCGCCGTCGCCGTTCCCGTCGCTCCCGGTGCCGGTGGTCGTGCCGGGCCCGCTGGAGCCGGCGGGTCCGGCGGTCGCCCCGCCGCCGTCGGTACCGCCACCTGCGCCATCCGCCGTCGACGAGGTCCCGTGGCCCGCGCCGGCACCGTTCGCCCGCCCAGCGGAACCGAAGTCCAGCGGGGTCGCGTCGACGACCCGTTGCAGCGCGTCGAGCACCGCACCGGGCGACACCCGTCGATCGAGGGCGACGAGGCCCCAGGTCGCGCCGGCGTCGCGGAAGCGCAGCGCCTCGCTCCAGCGGTGGGCATAGGACCCGCCGTCGGCCAGGCTGGCGATGGTCGCGCCGAGGAGCACGTCCTGGAGCGGCCGGTCGGGATCCACGAGCCGGGTCAGCGAGCGGGCCGACGGCATCCCGTCCACCCGTCCGAGCATCGCCGCGAGTCCCTGCGCACCGCCGCCGTGGTGCAGTGCGCTCCGCTGGAACCCGGGGAGCAGCTGGGCGAGCCGCCGGTCGAGCGCGATCGCGTCGCCCAGGTAGCGGCGGTCCCACGGGTCGTCGGCGCGGAAGCGGATCGGCTGCACGCCGGTGATCTCGCCGAGCGCAGGCACGTCGACCCGTCGCAGCGCGCGCAGCGCCCGCGCCGTCCCGGCGCTGTCCACTCGCGCCGCGCCGCGGTAGAGCCCGACCGACAGACCGGCGGTGCGCGAGAGCCGTCCGGCCACCGGCGCCTCGTCAGTGCCGTCGAAGCGCACGCGCGTGCCGGCCGCGGTCACCTCGGTCGGCTCCTGCGCGCTGACGAGCAGGTCGCCCTGGCGCAGCTCGGGACGGGCGCCCATGACGAGGCTGGCGCCCGCCAGCGCGTCCATCCGCACGGAGCCGCTGAGGCGCAGATCGGCCTGGCCGGTGACGAGGTCGAACGTGTCGCCCTGGTGGAGCGTCGTCTTCGCCGCCCGGGTGCCACCTGCGTTCGCACCGCCCTCGAGCACCACCGCCGAGCCGTCCACCCGTTCGACGCGCGCGGTCCCGTCGAGGGTCACGAACGCCTCTCCCCGCCCCGGCCCCGAGCGGCCCCAGCTCGGGACCATCGCGGCCGCCGCGACGATCGCCAGCACCGCCGGCACCGGCCAGGCCCGCCGCACCCAACGGGCCTTCGGGCCGGGCGCAGCAGTTCTGGAGGACGGGCCCGGCGCCGGCGACGGGGCCGGTCCTTCGGGTCGCGTGACGACGGCGGTCACGGGCGCCTCCCGCTGGTCACGGCACCGACGCGGGCCGGCAGGACGATCGTGAACGTCGCGCCCGCGCCCACCGACGACCGGCAGGTCAGCGCGCCTCCGTGGGCCCGGGCGATCCGCTCGGCCAGGGCCAGGCCGATCCCCAGACCTCCCACCCGCCGGGTCGCAGAGCCGTCCCCCTGCGTGAAGCCGGCGGCCAGCTCACCGAGGCGGGCGGTGTCGAGGCCCTCGCCGTTGTCGGTCACCCGCAGCCGCAGCAGCGGTCCGCTGCCGTTGCCGCCGCCGACCTCGGCACCGATCGTGATGTCGGAACCGGGCGGCGAGTACTTGACCGCGTTGTCGACGAGCTCGTCGAGCGCCTGGTCGATCCGGTTGCGGTCCACCAGCACCTCGAGCGGGCCCTGCGTCACCTCGTGGTGCCAGCGATGGCCGCCGCCGATGCCGGCCTGCGCCCGGTCGAGCGCGCCCTGCACGAGGTCGTCCACCCGAACGGCGCCGAGGTCGAGGTCGAGCGGTCCGCCGGAGACCGTCGCGAAGTTGACGAGCTGGCTGATCACCCGCTCGAGCCGGTCGACGCCGTCTGCGATCTCGCCGGCGAAGCGGGCGGCCCGATCAGGGCCGAGGTCGCGCGTGCGGATCATGTCGGCGTACCCCTTGATCGGGGTGAGCGGGGTGCGCAGCTCGTGGCTGATGGTCGCCAGGAGGTCCGCCTTGGCCTGCTCGGCCTGCCGCTCGCGGCGGACGTCACGGAGCACGAACACGGAGCCGGCGACCTCGTCCTCGTCGCCGCCGACCGGGCCGGCGGTCACGTGCACCGGCACCGGCCCGCCCGAGGTCCAGATCGATCCGTCGTAGCTGATCACGCCCCGCTCGGGTGCGGTCAGGCCGGTCTCGACCGGTCGGTCGGTCAGCGTGAAGCGCACGACGTCGTCGATCGGACGGCCGCGCACCTCGTGCGGGTCGACGCCCAGCAGCTCGGCTGCGACCCGGTTGCACTCCGTGACCGCGCGGTCCTGGTCGCACGCCAGCAGCGCCTCGCCCATGCCGGCCACGACCGCCTCGAGCCGGGCCCGCAGGCGGGCCTCGTCGATCACGGCCGCCCGCAGGTCCCCGGTCATCGCGCGGAGCGAGCCGGCCATCTGGTCGAAGGACGCGCCGAGCACGCCGAGCTCGTCGTCGCGCCGGACGCCGGCCCGGGCGTCGAGGTCGCCGGCCCGGATGCGCTCCGTCGCGCCGATGAGCCGGCGCAGGCCCCCGCCGATCCGCTCGCCGAGCAGCGCAGCACCGCCGACCGACACGAGCGTGGCCGCCAGCACGACGAGGAACAGGTTGCGGAAGAGCGCGTCGCGCGCGTCGTCGACGACCGTGGTCGGCACCGAGGTGACGAAGGCGAGCTCACCGGGCGCCCCGTCACCGACGTCGGCACCGATCGGGGTGGCGACGACGAAGCGGCCGTCCACCACGCTCGCGCTCCGGCTCGAGCCGGTGATGGCCCGCTGGGCCGCGGCGAGCAGGACGGCCTCGGACGGCTGCGGCCCCGAGGAGGAGAGCACTGCGGCTGGGGCGACGAGCGAGAACGACAGCGGCTCACCGACCCGCGACCGCACCCGCAGGTACGAGTCGTCGAGGTGGACGGCGACCGCGAGCACCCCGGCGGGCAGCTGCGGCTTCCCGGCGGGCTGGACGAAGAGCGGCACCGCCGCTACGCCGAACGCCTGGTTGCCGACGATGCTCACGCCCTGTCGCGGACCTTGCGTCTGCTGCGCGTCGACCACCAGCTCGTCGTCGGCCAGGCCGGCCCGGGTGAGGCCGTCGAGGTGAGCCGGCGAGGCGACCTCCGCCCGGCCGTCGGGGCCGACGTACACGACCGGGTCGTCGAAGCCGAGCAGCCGGTTGCCGGTCAGTGCAGCGAGGTCGGCGGCGATGTCGGAGCGGGCCCGGGCGCGCTCGGCCGCCGTGGCGCCGGGCTGGAAGGCGACGAGGTCCGATGCGCGGTCGCCGGAGAGCACCGCACCGATGACCCGGGCGGTGATCAGGGCACCCCGGCCGGTGTCAGTCGCGGCCTCGGCTTCGGCCCGGGTGCGGCTGCCGTAGCGGCGCAGCGCCTCGTCCTCCACGTTGTGGGTGAGGACGACCGAGACGGCGAGCGAGACGGCCAGGACCACCATGAGCAGCAGCGCAGCGGCGCTGGTACCGATCCGCAGCGGGATGGAGCGCCGGCCGGCGAGCACGATCGACCCACCGATCGCACCCGCAGCCAGAAGGAAGACGACGTCGGCGAGCGAGGTGCTCCCGAAGCGGTCGACGGCGGACGCGCCGGCGAGCGCGACCAGCCCGCCGGTCAGCAGCGCCCGGCTCGCCCGGCCGGCCGTCCAGCCGATGGCCCCCAGGGCGAGGAGGGCAGCGCCGCTGAGACGGAGGACGAGCAGCGGCCCGCGGTCGTCGACCCGGTCGACCACCAGCGCGCCCTGTGCGAAGGCCGCGACGGCGAGGACGAGGAAACCGCCGACGAGCAGGCCGCGGGACGACCGGTCCCGGCCCACCAATCCGGCCCGGGCGGCCAGCACCAGGCCCGCGACCGCGACGAGGAAGAGAGACACCTCGGCTGCGAACTGGAGCAGGGTTGCGTCGGTCGACATCAGGCGATGGGCTCGGGCCCCCCCGGGTGTACCCATCGGCACCGCACCGCACCGTCGTGAGGGCGGTTGTCCGACTATCTGGCGCCGGGCCGCCCCAGGTGCTCGGCGTTGCCGCCGATCGCGGCGAGGGCGTGGAGCGCCCCGTCCAGGTCGTGGACGCCGACGACCTGCATCGAGCCGGCCGAGCGGCGGGCCTGGGCCGCTTCCGAGCTCGGGACGATGAAGAGGGTGGCGCCCTCGTGGCGGGCGGCGACCGCCTTCTGCCCCACGCCACCGATCTCGAGCACCCGGCCGTGCTCGTCGATCTCCCCGGTGACCGCGACCCGGTGGCCGCCGGTGATCGAACCCGGGGTCAGGCGGTCGAGCAGGGCGAGCGTCCACGCCAGGCCGGCCGAGGGACCGCCGACGTCACCGGAGTTGATGTCGACCTTCAGCGGGAAGTCCATCCGGGTGGAGATGAGCACGCCGATCACCGCATCGTCGGTGCCGGGCTTGCGGCCGAGGGTCACCGGCACGGTGCGCCGCTCCGCCTTCTTGCCGGCCACCGGCCGCTCGACGGTCATGGGGACCACCTGGCCCGGCTTGTGCGCGCTGATCACCGCGATGAGGTCGTCGGTGTCCTTCACCGGGCGACCGCCGGCCTCGACCACCACGTCGTTCGCCCGGAGGACCTTGGCCGCCTTCGACGCGGCATCGACGTCGACCAGCGTGACGCCGGTGCCCTTGACGTCGTAGCCGAGCCGCTTCAGCGCCACCGTCGCGGCGCGGGTCTTCGAGTCGTCCATCTCCTGGACGTTCTCGGCCTGGTTCTGCGCGTCGGTCTGGTCGCCGTAGTAGAGCTTGCGCGGCGCCACGTCGACGTCGTGCTGGAGCCAGCCCTTCAACGCCTCCAGATACGTCGGACGGATCACCGACACCGTGGTGAAGAGCACGTCGCCCTTCGACTCGTACGAGCTGCCGTCTGGGACCTTGACGAGCGGCTCGGCGCTCGTCGCGGAGCCGGGGGCGAACATGATGTACGGGGCGTGCACGACGGCCGCGGTCGTCGTGACCGCAGCCACCAGTGCGAGCAGCGGCCCGAGGACCCACCAGACCAGCCGGAGCCGGCGGGGCGGCGGCGCGCCCGTCGTCGGCTCGGTCGGGTCCGGCGCGTCGAGAGCGGGCTCTGGTTCGAAGGTGATGCGATCGTCCACGGCTGCGTCCAGCCACGAACGGGCTGCCGTGCCAGCCTGCCACGGCGCGCCTAAAAACCGGTGCCGGTCCGCTCAGCCGCTCCCGTGTCCGCGGTAGACCGCGTGGTACCAGAGGTCGGTCACCGCGTCGACCATCGCGTCCACACCGGGCGCGTGGCGCTCCGGGGCGAGCGCGTACCGGTTCAGCGCGACCCACTCGACCATCGAACCGAGCGCGTGCGCAGCCAGCAGCGGGTCGAGGTCGCGCGCCCGTCCTGCGCTCTGCTCCTTCGCGATCAGCTCCGCGATGCGCTCGATGAGCACCGCACGCGAGGCCATCCAACGTGCCTCGATCGTCTCGTTGTCGAGCGAGCCCTCGAGCAGCGCCCGCGCGATCCCGGGATGCATGGCCACGGCCGCGATGACCGACTGCACGGCCGACCGCGTGATCTCGCGCGGGTCGCCCTCCCACTCCCAGTCGACCATCGAGAGCATGCCCTGCCACACCTCGGCCAGCACCTGACCGAAGGCGTCCTCCTTGTTCTCGAAGTGCAGGTAGAAGGTGCCCTGCGCGGTCGAGGCGCGCGAGGTGATCGCGCGGATCGTCGTGGCCCGGTAGCCCTTCTCCTCGAAGACGTCCCGCGCCGCGTCGAGGAGCTGGCGCCGGGTCGTGTCCGCGCGCTCCTGCCGGAGCGAGGACCTCGACGGTGGTGGCTCGTCCGAGGTCATCCGTGATCCACTTCGGTCGATGGGCTCGGACGCGGCGCGGAAGGTAGCCGATGAGGTCCGGCGGCGTCGCCGGGCGGCGGCGGTCGCCGGGCACGAGGGCGATGCGACGACGGCCCGGTCGCTCCTCGGCGATCCCGACGGCGGGGTCCGGGAACGGGCCCTCGGCGCGCTGGCCCGCATGGGGGCTGCGGACGCCCGGCTCCTCGCTGGCGCGTCGGCCGACCCCGACCCACGGGTGCGGCGCCGGGTGGCCGAGCTCGAGGCATCAGGTCACGGCGACGGCGCGACGCTCGAGGCCCTCCTCGGCGACGCCGACCCAACCGTCGTCGAGGTCGCGGCCTGGGCGGCCGGCGAGCGCGAGGACCCAGCGCCGATCCAGCGACTGGCCGACCTGGCGCGGCACCACGACGACCCGCTCGTGCGGGAGGCCGCCGTCGCCGCCCTCGGTGCGATCGGCGATCCCGGGTCGCTGCCCACGGTGCTGGAGGCACTCGGCGACCGGGCCACCGTGCGCCGGCGGGCGGTCATCGCGCTCGCCGCGTTCGAGGGCCCGGAGGTCGACCGGGCCCTCGAAGCAGCGTGCGCGGATCGCGACTGGCAGGTCCGCCAGGTGGCCGAGGACCTGCGCAGGTCGGATTAGCCGTTGATGACGTCCTGGGGCGTGAACGACGCGGTCTTGCCGTCGAAGTCGAGCAACGAGCCGACGTTGTCGAAGTAGCCCTGTGCGGCCCCGTACTTGACCAGCTGGAACTGCTCACCGAGGAACGGGTCGTCCTTGCCCGAGTGCACCTCGGCCCCCTCGAAGAGGAGCCCGACGTCGCCGATGTCGATGTTGCGGGCCGACGTCATCACCGCGGCGCGGGTCGCGGCCTTCGCCTTCTCCAGGGTGGCTGCGAGCAGCGCGCCCTGCGTCCAGCCGTAGGCGACGATGCCGTTGGTCTTGTCGAGGTTGGCCTTGTTGCCCGGCCAGTACTTCTCGATGTTGGTCATGTACAGCTGCATGGCCGGATCGGACTTGTACCGCGGGTTCGAGGGGTCCTTGATGTTCGTGGAGCTGATGAGCCCGTCGGCGGCCGGGCCGGCCAGGCCGATGAGCGTCTTCGCTGCGCAGGTCGCCGAGCCGTACACGATCGTCTTCCAGCCGGTCGCCTGCACCTGCTTGAGCGCGGCCGGGCAGGCCAGCAGGGTCGCACCCATCAGGAACGCGTCGGCCTTGCTCGCGGCGAGGCTCGTGACCTGCGAGTCGACCTTGTTGTCCTCGGGGTTGTAGGTCTGCTCCTTGACCACCTTGATCTTGGTGCCCTTGATGAGCGACTTGAACGTCTTCTCGTAGGCCTGGCCGAAGTCGTCGGTGGCCGAGAGGATCGCCACCGTCGCGTTCGGCTTGTTCTGCTTCAGGTAGTCGACGAACGCCTTGACCTCGGCGGAGTACGGCGAGAGCGTCGAACCGATCAGCCACGGGTACTTCGGGTTGCCC
>JAFBAD010000066.1 GCA_019247975.1 Acidimicrobiia bacterium | reverse complement strand
GGAAGTCGAGCTCCTCGGTGATCGTCTCGGCGAAGAGGTCGACCAGCGCCGGCGGGTTGGCGAGCGCAGCGATCGGGATGCGCCCGACCAGGAACGGGGCCAGCCACGCCATCGCTCGCAGGTCCTGGTGGACCAGGCGGCCGACCGACGGCCGCTGGACCTTGACCACGACCTCCTCGCCGGTGACCAGCGTCGCCGCGTGGACCTGGGCGATCGACGCCGCCGCGAGCGGCCGGCGCTCGAACGACGAGAACACCTCGTGCAGCGGCCGGCCGAGATCGGCCTCCACCACCTCGCGGACGACCGGGAACGGCTCGGGCGGCACCTGGTCGCGGCACTTGCGGAACTCGCCGACCAGCTCGGCCGGGAAGATGCCCTCGCCGGACGAGATGATCTGGCCGAGCTTGATGTACGTCGGTCCGAGCGCCTCGGCCGCGATGCGCAGCCGGCGCGAGATGCCGGCGCGCGACGTCGGGTTGCCCTTACGCCGCTCGATGAGCGCCCATGCGACGAGCGCGGTGCCGAGCTTGCGGGCGACCCGCACGACCCGCAGGCCGGGTGGCAACCGCCGTGGGCGGACCAGCTCGGGCAGCTCGCGACGGACGCGAGCCCGCACCTCGGGGACCGCTGCCCGCCAGGGCAGGTGGTCGAGGTGGATCTCCCAGGGTCCGTGCTCGGTGAACGCGCCGATCGCCAGGTCGGCGAGCGGTGGTTCGGCCGCGACTTCGGCGGGTTCGCTCACCGGGCTCCTCGGGTGGGCCACTGCGGCGTGCGCTTCTCGCTCCAGGCCGCCACGCCCTCGGCGAAGTCGGGCCCCTGCACCATCTGCTCGAGCAGCGCCTCGGACCGCGCGACGGCGAAGCCGACGTCGCCGTGGAGGTCCGCGTAGAGCTGGGCCTTCGCGGCGCGGGCCGAGTCGGGCGAGATCGACGTGGCGATGTCGCGGGCGTAGCCGACCGCGGCCGGCAGCAGCTCGGCGGGGGGGAGGACCCGGTTCACGAGCCCCATCGTGGCCGCTTCGGTTGCGTCCACCAACCGGCTGGAGATCAGGAGGTCCGCCGCGTGGCCGGCGCCGACGAGCCGGGGGAGCACCCACGACAGGCCGTACTCCGCCGGCAGTCCGAGCCGCCCGGCCGAGGTGGTGAGCTTCGCGCCGGCGGCCGCGAAGCGGACATCGCAGAAGCAGGCGAGCACCAGGCCGACGCCGGCGGCCGGTCCGTTGATCGCGGCGATGACCGGCAGGCGCATGCCGAAGTGGAACGCGAACGGGTGGTCGTACTCGGGGCGCACGCCGTAGCCGGGCCGGGCCAGCTCGTCGGGCGTGCCGGGGTCGTACCGGCCGGCCCGCGCGTGGCCCCCGAGCGCGGCGGTGTCGGCGCCGGCGCAGAACCCCCGACCGGCGCCGGTGACCACGATCGCGCGCACGTCCGCATCGGCCTCGGCGGATGCGAGGCACCAGCGGTACTCGGTGTGCATGCGACCGGTCCACGCGTTCAGCCGGTCAGGACGGTTGAGGGTGATCAGCGCGACCTGCTGGTCCTTCTCGTATCGGACGACCTTGAGCTCGGTGACCTGCACCTCCCAACTCTGTCACCACGCCGCGACGCAGGATTCCTGACGTGCACGTACGATTTGCGACGTGCACGAGGGGCCTACGGGGGCTCAGGAGGGGCGGGGGGGTCCCATCGATCAGGACGTGGCCCACCTGCTCTCGGACGTGTCGCGCATGCTCGCGACGGAGGCCGAACCCGACCGCGCGCTCGCGCTCGTCCTCGACCGGATCGTGCCGGCCGTCGCCGACTGGGGCACGGTCCGCCTGCGCGAACCCGACGGTCGCATCCGCCGCGTGGCGGCGGCCCACCGCGACCCGGCCCGGCGCGACCTGATCGAGGAGCTCTGGAGGACCCAGCCCTTCTCCACGCCCGACGGTTCGGAGGTCATGGAGCTGATCTCGAACGGCGGGGCCCAGGTCTACGAGGGGCTCGGCGACGAGCTGATCGACATGGTCGCGGCTTCCGAGGAGGCCCGAGCGGTGTGGAAGCGGCTCGGCCTCGAGTCGCTCGCCGTCGCCCCGCTGGTCGCCGGGGGCAAGCTGCTCGGCTCGATCATGCTGGTCATGGCCGACGGCCGGCCCTTCGACCCCGAGGGCCTGCAGATGGTCGAGGCGCTGGCGCTGCAGTGCGGCCTGCTGGTCGAGAACACCCGTCTGGTCCGGGACAAGGAGCTCGCCGCCCAGGAGCGCAGCGAGCTGGGCGAGCTGCTCGACACCGTGCTCTCCAACTCGCCCGCCGCGACCGCCATCCTCGACGGCGACCTGCGCATCCTCAACGCGAACGCCGCGTTCGCCGAGCTCGGTTCGGCCGAGGTCGGCACGCCGCTGGCGGTGGCGCTCGAGGACCTGTCCCGCCGGGTCGTGCCCATCGCGCAGTCGGTGCTCGACGAGGGCCGGGCCGTCGACCGCGCCATGGTGCGCAGCCGAGCCCAGCCGGGCGGGCGCCGCTACTGGCAAGTCACCGCGTTCCCGGTGGAGCTCGCAGCGGGCAACCGGCTCGGGGTCGGCCTCGTGCTGACCGAGGTCACCGAGGAGCGGCGCAGCGCGCGACGGCTGACCGACAGCCTCGCCCGGCTCGACCTCTCGCTCGCGGCCGGCGGGCTCGGCAGCTGGGACTGGGACTTCCTGCGCAACGAGATCCAGTGGTCGGGCACCCTCGCCGACGTCCTCGGCGTGGACCCCAACGCGTTCACGTCCGACCCGGTCGCGTTCACCCAGATCATCCACCCCGACGATCGCGAGGAGCACACCACCAAGGTCGTCGCCGCCGCGCAGGCCGGCGAGGACTTCCACAACGAGATGCGGGTGGTGCGCCTCGATGGCGAGGAGCGGTGGCTCGAGGTCCGCGGCCGCACGGTGGTCGACGCGCAGGACCGGCCGGTGAAGATGATCGGTATCGCCGCGGACGTCACCGAGCGGCGGCTCGTCGAGGACGTCCAGGCCCGCCTCCTCGACCGCGAGCACCAGTGGCGCATCGAGGCCGAGGCCGCCCGCGAGCGCCTGGCCGTCCTCTCCGAGGCGAGCCCGATCCTCATCGCGACGCTCGACCCGATGACCGTGCTCCTCCGGGTGCCGGGCCTCGTCGTGCCCCGCCTCGGCGACTGGTGCGTCGTCGATCGCCTCGACGACGACGGCGAGCTCTCCGAGGTCACGGTGCTGCACCGCGATCCCGACATGATCCCGCTGGTCCGCGAGTCCCGCACCCGGCGCCACGACGCGGGCGGCGACGGGCTGTGGAGCGTCCGCCGGGCCGTGCGGACCGGCCAGGGCGAGCTGGTGGTGGACATCGGCGACGACGATCTGGTCGGGGCTGCGGCCGACGAGGAGCACCTCGCGCTGCTGCGCACGCTGGCGCCCCGCTCGGCGATCGCGGTGCCGCTCGTCGCCCGCGGTCGCGTCTTCGGCGGGCTCACCCTCGTCGCCACCGGCGAGCGTCGCCTCGAGCCCGACGACCTGACACTGCTGTCGACGCTGGCCGGCCGCATCGGCCTCGCCTTCGACAACGCCCGCCTGTTCGAGCTGCACAAGGACGTCGCGCGGGCGCTGCAGCAGACGCTGCTGCCGCCGGCGCTGCCGACGATCGCTCACCTCGAGCTGGCCGCCCGCTACCGCGTCGCCGAGGGCGGCATGGACATCGGCGGCGACTTCTACGACGTCTTCCAGGTCGAGGGGGGCGAGTGGATGATCGTGGTCGGCGACGTCTGCGGGAAGGGCCCGGCCGCGGCTGCGGTCACCGGCCTGTTCCGCAACACGCTGCGGGCGATCGCGGCGCGCGAGCAGAGCCCGTCGGCGGTCCTCCGCGACACCAGCGACATGATCCTCGGCCAGATCGACGACAGCCGCTTCTGCACCGCGGCGCTGGTGCGGGTGCAGACGTCACCCGGTCGGGCGACGTTCAGCCTCGCCTGCGGTGGCCACCCGCGCCCGATCGTGCTGCGCCACGACGGCCGGGCCGAGCGGGTCGAGGTGGGCGGCACGCTGCTCGGGGTGCTGCCCGAGCCGTCGCTCCCGGAGGTCACGGTCGAGCTGGCCGCAGGGGAGTCCCTCGTCCTCTACACCGACGGCATCACCGAGGCGCGCGGCGCCGGGGGCGAGCTGTTCGGCGACGTCCGCCTCATGGACGCGCTGCGCGACGCGTCCGGCGGCTCGGCCGCCGAGATCGCCGACGCCATCCGCGCCGCGGTCGACCGCTTCCAGACCGGCCCCGCGAGCGACGACCGCGCCATCGTCGTCGCGAAGGTCGAGTGACCGATCTCTGAAGGCACTACCGGTCGGATTCCGACCGGTAGTGCCTTCGAACGTCAGGCGCGCCGGGTGATCTCGAGGGAGCGCTCGGCCAGGGAAGGGTGGCAGACGAGCAGGTCCGGCAGGTACGGGTCGGGGTTGTTGTAGACGAGCGGCGAGCCGTCGAGCCGGGTGGCATGGAGGCCGGCCGCGAGCGCGACCGCGACCGGGGCGGCCGAGTCCCACTCGTACTGGCCGCCGCCGTGCGCGTAGACGTCGGCCGCGCCCATGATCACCGCGGCGACCTTGGCGCCGGCCGAGCCCATCTCGACCAGCACGCCGCCGATCTCCGTCGCGAGCGTGGTGGCGATCGCCGGCGGACGGGAGCGGCTCACGATCACGCGCGGCTGATCGGGCGGATCGCTCGGCATCGGCGGCGGGGGCAGGGTGGTCAGCGTGATGTGCTGCGCCGGGAGGGCGACCGCACCCGCCACCGGAGCACCGTCGACGACGAGCGCGACGTGGACCGCCCAGTCGCCCCGGGGAGGCTCGGAGAACTCGCGGGTGCCGTCGAGGGGATCGACCACCCAGACCCGGTCGGCGTCGAGGCGGCTCGTGCCGCCGGCGCCCTGCTCGTCCTTGCCCTCCTCCGAGAGGATGGCGTCGGCCGGGAAGAGGTCGGCCAGACGCTCCATGAGCAGGGCGTTCGAGCGTCGGTCGCCCTCGGCCTTCAGCTCGGCCGCCTCGGCCCCGGAGGCCACCAGCTCGGCTCGGAGGTCGACCAGCAACTTGCCGGCCTCGGTGGCCAGCTCGCCGGCCAGGCGGTGGTCGTCGGGGGAGGCGGGATCGGGCATGTGGCGCGTTCTCCTCTGAGAGTCGGACCCCCTACGCTTTCACGGTCCGATCCCCTGCCGATAGACCCCCCGATGACCACCTACCAGTTGAGCCACCTGCGGGCGCTCGAATCTGAGTCGATCCACATCATCCGTGAGGTGGCGGCGGAGTTCGAGCGACCGGTCATGCTGTTCTCGGGCGGCAAGGACTCGCTCGTGATGCTCCGGCTGGCCGAAAAGGCGTTCTGGCCTGGGCCGCTTCCCTTCCCGGTGATGCACGTGGACACGGGCCACAACTTCCAGGAGGTCATCGACTTCCGGGACCGCAGGGTCGCCGAGGCCGGCGCCAAGCTCGTCATCGCCTCCGTGCAGGACGCGATCGACAAGGGCCTGGTCACCGAGGAGACCGGCCCCCGGGCCTCCCGGAACCGGCTCCAGACCGTCCCGCTGCTGAACGCCATCGAGGAGCACGGCTTCGACGCCGCCTTCGGTGGCGCCCGCCGCGACGAGGAGAAGGCCCGGGCCAAGGAGCGGGTGTACTCGTTCCGCGACGAGTTCGGTCAGTGGGATCCCAAGAACCAGCGGCCCGAGCTGTGGAGCCTCTACAACGGCCGGCACCGCAAGGGCGAGCACATAAGGGTCTTCCCGATCTCGAACTGGACCGAGCTCGACATCTGGCAGTACGTCTCGGACGAGGGCATCGAGCTGCCGTCGATCTACTACGCCCACGAGCGTGAGGTCTTCGAGCGCGACGGGATGCTCCTCGCGGTCAGCGAGTTCATCACCGTGCAGGAGCACGAGGAGGTGCAGACGCTGACGGTCCGCTACCGGACGGTCGGTGACGCGTCGTGCACCGGTGCGGTGGAGTCGTCGGCGGCGACCGTCGAGGACGTCATCGCCGAGGTGGCCGGCACCCGGATCACTGAACGCGGAGCGACTCGTGCCGATGATCGCACCAGCGAGGCGGCGATGGAGGATCGCAAGCGTGAGGGGTACTTCTGATGGCTGAGCTGCTGCGCTTCGCAACGGCCGGGTCGGTGGACGACGGCAAGTCGACGCTGATCGGCCGGCTGCTCTACGACTCGAAGTCGATCTTCGAGGACCAGCTCGAGGCGGTCGAGGCGACCTCCGAGCGGATGGGTTCGGAGTACGTGAACCTCGCGCTGCTCACCGACGGCCTGCGGGCCGAGCGGGAGCAGGGCATCACGATCGACGTCGCCTACCGCTACTTCGCGACCCCCAACCGCAAGTTCATCATCGCCGACACCCCGGGCCACATCCAGTACACGCGCAACATGGTCACGGGCGCGTCGACGGCCGACCTCGCGCTGATCCTGGTCGACGCCCGCAACGGGATCGTCGAGCAGTCGCGGCGGCACACGTTCCTCGCGACGCTGCTGCGGATCCCCCACATCGTCGTGTGCATCAACAAGATGGACCTCGTCGAGTGGTCCGAGGAGCGGTTCGAGGACATCAAGGCCGAGTTCCGGGAGTTCGCCACGAAGCTCGAGATCGGCGACCTGTCGTTCGTGCCGGTCTCCGCGCTGCTGGGCGACAACGTCGTCGATCGCAGCGACAACATGAAGTGGTACGACGGCTCGTCGCTGCTGCACCACCTCGAAGAGGTGCACATCGCGTCGGACCGCAACCTGATCGACCCGCGGTTCCCGGTGCAGTACGTCATCCGCCCGTTCTCGAACGAGTTCCACGACTACCGGGGCTACGCCGGCACGGTCGCGGGCGGCACGATGAAGCCCGGCGACGAGATCATCGTCCTGCCGTCGGGGTTCACGTCGACGATCAAGTCGATCGAGACCTCCGACGGTCGGGTCGACGAGGCGTTCTCGCCGATGTCGGTGACGGTCACGCTCAACGACGAGATCGACATCTCCCGCGGCGACATGATCTGCCGGCCGAACAACCAGCCGACGATCGGTCAGGACATCGACGCGATGGTCTGCTGGATGACCGAGCAGTCGAAGCTCGTGCCCCGCACGAAGCTGGCGATCAAGCACACCACCCGCTCCGCCCGGGCGATGGTGAAGGACATCCACTACCGGCTCGACGTGAACACGCTCCACCGCGACGAGCACGCCGACCACCTGCAGCTCAACGAGATCGGCCGCGTCAGCCTGCGCACCACGCTGCCGCTGTTCTTCGACGAGTACCGACGCAACCGGGAGACCGGCAGCTTCATCCTCATCGACGAGGGCACGAACGCCACCGTCGGCGCCGGGATGATCATCGGGCCGACCCAGCTCACGTGAGCCTGCGCTCGACCAACGTCACCTGGCACGTCGGCGAGGTCACCCACGACGACCGGCCCTTCCGGGGCGCGACGGTCTGGCTGACCGGGCTGTCGGGCTCGGGCAAGTCGACGGTCGCCGTCGCGCTCGAGCAGCTGCTCGTGTCCCAGGGCCGACCCGCGTACCGGCTCGACGGCGACAACGTGCGCCACGGCCTCAACGGCGACCTCGGCTTCAGCGAGGCCGACCGCACGGAGAACGTGCGCCGGGTCGGCGAGGTCGCTCGGCTCATGGCCGACGCCGGCGTGGTCGCCATCGTCCCGCTCATCAGCCCGTACCGGGCCGGGCGGGACCACGCCCGGGCGTTGCACGCGGAGGCCGACCTGGTCTTCGTCGAGGTGTTCGTCGACACGCCGATCGAGCTGTGCGAGCAGCGTGATCCCAAGGGCCTCTACAAGAAGGCCCGGGCCGGGGAGATCACGGGCTTCACCGGCATCGACGACCCGTACGAGGCGCCGCTCGAGCCCGAGCTCGTGCTGGTCCCCGAGGACGGCACCCCCGCCGAGCAAGCCGCCAAGGTCGCCGCCCTGCTCTGAAGGCACTACCGGTCGGATCCCGACCGGCATTGCCTTCAGACGCGGGTTCGGCCGAGGCGCACTGCGCGGCGGACGAGGTCACGGACCTTCGTCTCGTCGGCGCCGGAGGCGACGAGGTCCTCGATGGCGGCTTCGAGCTCGGCGCCCTCGCTCTCCGCGCCGACGTCGCGCGCCCGCGGGGGGCCGACCGCCTCGGGCGGGATGCGGCCGGTGACCGCCGCGGTCGCGCCGATGAGGAGCAGCACCGCGCCCACGGTGACGAGCCCGAAGGTCAGGGCGGCGCCGGTGTGGTCCGTGACCGACGAGACGATCATCCCGGGGATGCCGACAAGGAAGAACACCCCCATCGCGGCCCACCGGATCGCGCCGAGCTTCACCGCTACTTCCGGACGAGCGGCTTGTACTTCACCCGGTGCGGGTGGTCGGCCTCGGCGCCGAGCTCCTTGCGCCGCTGCACCTCGTACTCGCTGAAGTTGCCCTCGAACCAGCGGACCTGGCTGTCGCCCTCGAACGCGAGGATGTGCGTGGCGATGCGGTCGAGGAACCAGCGGTCGTGGCTGATGACCACCGCGCAGCCGGCGTAGGCCTCGAGCCCGTCCTCGAGCGCCCGCAACGTGTCGACGTCGAGGTCGTTCGAGGGCTCGTCGAGCAGCAGCACGTTGCCGCCCTCCTTGAGGACCTTGGCGAGGTGCACGCGGTTGCGCTCACCGCCGGACAGCACGCCGACCGGCTTCTGCTGGTCGGAGCCCTTGAAGTTGAACGACGCGACATACGCGCGGCCGTGCATCTCGCGCCCGCCGACGACGAGGTCGTCACGGCCGCCGGTGATCTCCTCGTAGACGGTCTTGTCGGGGTCCAATGCGTCGCGGCTCTGGTCGACGTAGGCGAGCTGCACGGTCGAGCCGATCGTGACCGAGCCACCGTCGGGCTCCTCGGTCCCGGTGAGCATGCGGAAGAGGGTCGTCTTGCCGGCGCCGTTGCCGCCGATCACGCCGACGATCCCGGCGCGAGGGAGCGAGAAGGTGAGGTCCTCGATCAGCAGGCGGTCGCCGTAGCCCTTGCGCAGGTCGGTGACCTCGATGACCTGGTCGCCGAGCCGCTCGCCCGACGGGACCACGATCTCGAGCTCGGACGCGCGACCCTCGGACTCGCGGGCCTCGGCCAGCAGCTTCTCGTACGCGGCGAGCCGGGCGTGGCCCTTCGCCTGGCGCGCCTTCGGTGCCATCCGCACCCACCCCAGCTCGCGCTCCAGCGTCCGCTGCCGCGCGCTGTCGCGCTTCTCCTCGTGCGCGAGCCGGGCCTGCTTCTGCTCGAGCCACGACGAGTAGTTGCCCTCGAAGGGGATGCCGCGACCGCGGTCGAGCTCGAGGATCCAGCCGGCCACGTTGTCGAGGAAGTAGCGGTCGTGGGTGATGGCCACGACCGTGCCCTCGTAGTCGCGCAGGAACCGCTCGAGCCACGCCACCGATTCCGCGTCGAGGTGGTTGGTGGGCTCGTCGAGCAGCAGCAGGTCGGGCCGCGACAGCAGCAGGCGGCACAGCGCGATGCGGCGCCGCTCACCGCCCGACAGCGTGGTGACGTCCGCGTCGCCGGGTGGCACCCGCAGCGCGTCCATGGCGACGTCGACCGTGCGCTTGAGGTCCCACGCGCCGGCGGCCTCGATGCGCTTCTCCAGATCGGCCTGACGCTCGCCGAGCTTCTCGTAGTCGGCCTCGGGATCGGCCCAGCCGGCCAGCACCTCGTCGTACTCGGTCAGCAGCCGGGCCGACTCGCCGGCGCCGTCCATCACGTTGCCCATCACGTCCTTGGCCGGGTCGAGCTGCGGCTCCTGCTCGAGCAGACCGACCGTGAACCCCGGCGTGAGCCGCGCCTCGCCCGAGTAGCCGTCGTCGACGCCCGCCATGATCCGCAGCAGCGTCGACTTGCCGGCGCCGTTGGGCCCGAGCACGCCGATCTTGGCGCCCGGATAGAACGACAGGCTGATGTCCTTGAGGACCTCACGGTCGGGCGGGTGGAAGCGGCCGACCTTCCGCATCGTGTAGATGAACTGCGCGCCTGAGGGGGGCATGGCCACGATGGTGCCATGCACCTCCTCGCGATCACGATCCAGTCGAACCTCACGACCATGGGCATCCCGCTCGCGGAGAAGGTCATCCGCACCGTCGCGGTGTACGCCGGGTTGATCGTCCTGCTGCGGGTCGGCGGCAAGCGCGACCTCGCGCAGCTCAACTCGTTCGACCTCGTCGTCCTCCTGCTGCTGTCGAACGTGGTGCAGAACGCGATCATCGGCAACGACAACTCGCTGACCGGTGGCCTCATCGGCGCGGTCGTCCTCATCGCGGCGAACGGCGTGGTGAACCGCGCGTCGCGGCGCAACGAGGTCGCGGTCAAGGTCTTCGAGGGAACCGAGACCGAGCTCGTCAGTGATGGAGAGCTCCACCACGACGCGATCCGCCACCTGGGCCTGCGCGAGGCCGACGTCCGGGTGGCCCTCCTCCGCCAGGGTGCGAGCAACGTCGACGAGGTGAGCCGGGCCGTCATCGAGCCGGGCGGCTCGATCGTGGTCACCCTGCGACCCGGTTCGGAGAACGCGACCAAGGACGACCTGGCGGTGCTGGAGGCCAAGCTCGACCGGCTCCTCGCTGCCCAAGGGTCGTAACGTCGAGTGCCATGCCATACGTGGAAGGGCGCGTCGTGCACGACGCAGACGCCCACATCATGGAGTGGCCCACCTGGCTGGTCGACTACGCCGATCCCAGCGTGCGCGACCGCCTGCAGCCACGCGCCGAGGACGACGGCTCGGGCCGCCACCTCGACGTCGAGCGGGTGCGGGCCAAGCACGAGAGCGCGGAGTACCGGGCGGCCGAGGAAGCCGAGATCATGTCCCGCAAGAACTTCGCGGCCACCGGCAGCTTCATCGCCGAGGACCGCCCGCGGGCGCTCGACCTGCTCGGCTTCGCCAGCCAGCTGATCTTCAACACGTTCCACAACGGCCGCTTCGCCGCGCTCGAGCAGGCCGATCCCGAGCTGGTCTACGGCGCGGCCCGCGCCCACAACCGGGGGATGGTCGACTTCTGCTCGGTCGACGCGCGGCTGCTGCCCACCTGCTACGTCCCGCTGGCCGACTTCGACCGGGCGAAGCAGATGGCGGCCGAGGCGGTGGCCGAAGGCGCCGCGGCGCTGCTCGTGCCGTCGGCCTGCCCGAAGGGCCACTCGCCGAGCCACGTCGCGCTCGACCCGGTCTGGGCGACCGCGCAGGAGGCCGGCGTGCCGATCGTGTTCCACGTCGGCGGCGGCGAGCCGCTGATCGACCCCGACTACTTCCAGAACGGGGTGCCGATCCCGCCCGACTTCCACGGCGGCGAGGAGAACTTCCGCTCGGTCAGCTACATGGCGATCCCGCGGCCGCCCGAGCAGACGCTGGCCACGATGATCTTCGACGGGGTGCTCGAGCGGTTCCCTGCGCTCAAGATCGGCGTCATCGAGCAGGGCGCGATCTGGATCCCGAGCTGGGTCCGCCAGATGGAGTCGGCGGTGGAGGCCTTCGAGCGCCACGAGGAGCGGCTCCAGCAGCTCTCGCTGCGGCCCACCGAGTACGTGCAGCGCCAGATCCGGGCCACGCCGTACCCGACCGAGGACGTCGGCTGGATCACCGAGCAGGTCGGCCCGGACGTCTGCCTGTTCTCCTCCGACTACCCCCACGTCGAGGGCGGCCGGAAGCCGGTCGAGCGCTTCGAGGCGTCGCTCGGTGACGCCTCCGATGCCGTGCGGCAGGCCTTCTACTGCGACAACTTCGTCGACCTCATGGGTAGAGCGATCGAGTCGATCGCGGCCTGACGACACCAAAAGTCCGGCGAGGGGCCGCCGATAGGATCCGCCGTATGCCCCCCGAGCAGGCCATGTCCGCCCCCGCCCAAGAGGCGCTGGGGCCGAACGCGTGGCTGGTCGACGAGATGTACGAGCAGTACCGGGCCGATCCCTCGTCGGTCAGCGAGAGCTGGCGGGAGTTCTTCACCGACTACCAGAGCGACACCGAGGCCGGGTCGACGGCCGGGCCGAACGTCGCCCAGCCGGCCACCGGCCGCAAGGGCGGGGGCGAGCCCGGCTCCAAGCCCGCGCCGGCGGTCGCAACGCCTCCGCCGCCGCCGACGACGTCGAAGCCCTCGCAGGCCGCCCCGCCGGCGCCGGCCCCTGCGGTCAGCTCGAACGGTGCCGCGGAGCCGCAGCCGCTCCGGGGCGCGGCGGCCCGGATCGTGGCCAACATGGAGGCCAGCCTCGAGGTCCCGACCGCCACGAGCTTCCGGGAGGTCCCGGCCAAGCTGCTCGAGGTCAACCGCCGGGTGATGAACGGCTACCTCAGCCGCACCCGCGGCGGGAAGGTCAGCTTCACCCACCTGATCGGCTACGCGGTCGTGCGGGCCATCGCCGACTCGATCCCGGTCATGAACTCGACCTACCTCGAGCAGGACGGCAAGCCCGCGGTCGTGCGCCACCCCCACGTCAACCTCGGCCTCGCAGTCGACGTCGAGAAGAGCGACGGCAGCCGCACCCTCCTCGTGCCGGTCATCCGCGACGCGGACACGCTCGACTTCCGCGGCTTCTGGGGCGCCTACGAGGAGCTCATCCGCAAGGTCCGCAGCAACAAGCTCTCACCGGACGACTTCGCCGGCGCCACCGTCACGCTGACCAACCCGGGGACGATCGGCACCGTCCAGTCGGTGCCCCGCCTCATGCCGGGCCAGGGCGTGATCGTCGGCGTCGGTCGCCTCGACTACCCGACCGAGTTCCAGGGAGCCGACCCCGAGGCGCTCGCCAACATCGGCGTGTCGAAGGTGATGACGATCACGTCCACCTACGACCACCGGATCATCCAGGGCGCGGAGTCGGGGCTCTTCCTCAAGCACATCCACGACCTGCTCATCGGCCAGGACGAGTTCTACAGCCGCATCTTCCGCTCCCTCGGCGTGCCGTACGAGGCGGTCCAGTGGCGGCGCGACGACAACCCGGTCGACCACGAGCAGTCGACGCTCGAGAAGCAGATCCACGTGCAGACGCTCATCAACATGCACCGGGTGCGCGGCCACCTCATCGCCGACCTCGACCCGCTGGCGTGGAAGGAGCCGCACATGCACAGCGAGCTCGACCCCGCCACCTACGGGCTCACGATCTGGGACCTCGACCGCCAGTTCCTCACCGACGACCTCACCGACGCGAAGAAGATGCCGCTCGGCGAGATCCTGCACGTGCTGCGCGACGCCTACTGCCGCACGGTGGGCATCGAGTACATGCACATCCAGGAGCCCGAGGAGAAGGCCTGGATCCAGCGGCAGGTGGAGGGGGCCGACACCACCACCGAGCCCGACGTGCAGCGCCACATCCTCGACCGGCTCAACGCGGCCGAGGCGTTCGAGCGCTTCCTCGCCACGAAGTACGTGGGCCAGAAGCGCTTCGGCATCGAGGGCGCGGAGGCCGCGATCCCGTTGGTCGACGCCATCCTCGAGCGGGCCGCCGGCGACGGTCTCGACGGCGCGGTGCTCGGCATGTCCCACCGGGGCCGCCTGAACGTTCTCGCCAACATCGTGGGCAAGTCGTACAACCAGCTGTTCTCGGAGTTCGAGGGCTACGTCGACCCGAACTCGACGCAGGGCTCGGGCGACGTGAAGTACCACCTCGGCCAGAGCGGCAAGTTCGTGTCGCGGCTCGGCGACGAGATCACCGTCGAGCTGGCAGCGAACCCGTCGCACCTCGAGGCGGTCGACCCGGTGGTCGAGGGCATGGTGCGGGCCAAGCAGGACTGCATCAACGACCCCGAGGCGTTCTCGGTGCTGCCGGTGCTGCTGCACGGCGACGCGGCGTTCGCCGGGCAGGGCGTGGTGGCCGAGACGCTCAACCTGTCGAGCATCAAGGGCTACCGCGTCGGCGGCACGATCCACGTGGTCGTCAACAACCAGCTCGGGTTCACGACCCCGCCGGACTCGGCCCGGTCGTCGGAGTACAGCACCGACGTCGCGAAGATGGTGCAGGCGCCGATCTTCCACGTGAACGGGGACGACCCCGAGGCGTGCGTGCGGGTGGCGACGCTCGCCTACGCGTACCGGCAGGAGTTCCACAAGGACGTCGTGATCGACATGGTGTGCTACCGCCGCCACGGTCACAACGAGGGCGACGACCCGAGCTACACGCAGCCGATCATGTACAAGCGGATCGACGCCCGCCGCTCGGTGCGCAAGCTCTACACCGAGTCGCTCGTCAAGCGCGGCGACCTCTCGATGGAGGAGGCCGAGGCTGCGCTCGACGACTTCCAGGCGAAGTTGCAGAGCGCGCTCGAGGAGACCCGCTCGCACGCGCCGACGGAGACGGTCGTCGCGCCGCCGCCGGCCCCCGCGGTCGGCGTGCTGCCCCACGTGCACACCGGTGTGGACCGGGCGACGATCGACACCCTGTACGAGAAGCTCGGCGCCACGCCGGAGGGCTTCAGCGTCCACCCGAAGCTGCTCAAGCAGTTCCAGACTCGGGACAAGATGTTCGGCGGGGGAGAGGTCGACTGGGCCCTCGCCGAGTACCTCGCGTTCGGGTCGCTGCTCCTCGAGGGCACGAACATCCGGCTGGCCGGCCAGGACACCCGCCGGGGCACGTTCTCGCAGCGCCACTCGGTGCTGGTCGACTTCGAGAGCGGTGCGGAGTGGGCGCCGCTGGCCCACCTCGACCCCGAGCAGGCGAAGTTCTGGATCTACGACTCGCTGCTGTCGGAGTACGCCGCGCTCGGCTTCGAGTACGGCTACTCGGTCGTCGCGAAGGACTCGTTCGTCGCCTGGGAGGCCCAGTTCGGCGACTTCGTCAACGGCGGCCAGATCATCATCGACCAGTACCTCGCCGCCGCCGAGGACAAGTGGAGCCAGACGTCAGGGCTCGTGCTGCTGCTCCCGCACGGCTACGAGGGCCAAGGCCCCGAGCACTCGTCGGCCCGGATCGAGCGGTTCCTCACGCTGTGCGCCGACGACAACATGCAGGTCTGCAACGCGTCGACATCGGCCCAGTACTTCCACCTGCTGCGCCGGCAGATGAAGCGCGAGATGCGCAAGCCGCTCGTGATCTTCACGCCCAAGTCGCTCCTTCGGGCCCGCTCGGCCCGGTCGCCCGTCGACGAGCTCGTGAACGGCACGTTCCAGGAGATCGTCGACGACGCCGGCGGTCGCGACCCGCAGTCGATCGAGCGCGTCGTGGTCTGCTCCGGCAAGGTCAGCCACGACGCCGCGGCCCGTCGCGACGCCGACGACCTCCCGGTCGCCATCCTGCGGACCGAGCAGCTCTACCCGTTCCCCCGCAAGCAGTTCACGGACCTGTTCGCCAAGTACAGCAACGTGCAGCAGGTCGTCTGGCTCCAGGAGGAGCCCGACAACATGGGCCCGCGGGCCTTCGTGAGCGAGCGGTTGTGGCCGCTGGTGCCCTCGGGCGTGGACTACCGCGAGGTCGCCCGGGTCGGGTCGGGCAGCCCGGCCACCGGCAGCCACACGATCCACGTGCAGGAGCAGGAGGACATCGTCCGGCGGGCGTTGACCGGCGGCTGAGCCACTACTTCGGGGCGACCGACGCGCCCCACGCGACCACGCCGGGGCCCGTGTCGTTGGAGGGTTGCCAGGCGACCCCGAAGGTGCGGGCATCCGAGGTGCCGCTCGTGAGCGCCGGGTGGAGGTCCGACGCGGTCGAGGTGGAGAAGCCGAGGCCGGTCGGATCGAGGACGCTGCGGTCCTGCTTGACCCGGGCCAGGTAGATGTCGCCCGCCGGATCGTCGCGCCGGTCGGTCCAGGCCACGAGGTAGAGGCCGTTGTAGGCGATCGTGGGTTCCCGCTCGTCGCCTGGCTCCTGGGAGATCGGGAACGGGTGGCGGTCCTCCTGATCGACGTTGACGCCCCAGATGTCCACGCTGCTCGCCTTCGCGGTGGCGAACTGGTAGGTGATCATGAAGTCCGAACCGTTGGACGCGATCGCCGGGAAGGACACCGGCTCGGTCGTGTCCCCGATCGCCTCGGTCCCGCCGCTGGCGAGGATCCCACTCGGTCCGAGCTTCCTGGCGCGGATCCGCGAGGACACGGACGACTGCGCGTCCCACGCCACGGCGTACGTCGTGTGACCGGGCGACCAGGCGACATCGGGATCGAAGTCGTTCTCCACGGACTCGGGGGGGTCGTTGGAGATGCGGAGCGCCGGGCTGTCGAGCCTCGTGCCCGAGGCGACGCGAGATGCGTAGATGTCCGATCCCGTCGTGCCCGCGTTGCGACCGTCCTCCCAGGCGACGAGGAACTGCCCGTCGGGGCCGCCGGTGACGGCCGGGTTGTACTGCGTGGACGTGGCGGTCTCGACCCCGAAGTCCGACGTCGCCGGGGCGCCCGACCCGTCGTAGAGACGGGCCCGGATGTCGCTGTCGGCCGCCGAGTAGGAGTAGCGGAAGACCACCAGCCACTGCGAGCCGTTCCACGCCACGTCGGGCGCGAGAGCGTCGTGGCCGGCCAGGTAGAAGACCTTGAAGCGGCCGCCGATCGACGTCGTGTCCGAGGACATGATGCGACCGAAGACCCCGTAGGTGCCGTTGATCTGCTGGCTCCAGACGGCCATCGTGTACGTGCCGTTCGACGCGACGCTGGGGTCCCCCGCAGCCCCGTACGGGGCCACCTGCTGACCGCCCGTGAACGTCGCCTTCGCGCGTGCCGTCGGCGTACCTGCGGAGACCGGCGCCGCCCACCCGACGACCACCGTCGTGGCCAGCAGCGCCACCGCCATCGCGAGGCCGCCGAGGAGCAGTCGTGGTCGATCGGTGGTGGTCTGCATCGCTTGGCTCCTCCGTCGCGGGTCGCGTCCGCCTGTAGACGCATCGGACCACGCGCGGGGCCCGGAGGAATCGGGGGAACCCCTATTCCTCGCCCGGTGCACCGCTTTGATCGGGTTTGTAGCCTTTCGCTGGTGGGACTGGCGGGGAGGGACGCCGAACGGCGCCGCATCGACGCGTGGTTCGACGCGGTCCCCGATCGCTCCGGAGTCATGTCGTTCGTCGGCGAGGCGGGGATCGGCAAGACCGCGCTCTGGCGGGACGCGGTTGCGACGGCGGAGACGCGCGGCATGCGCGTCCTCGTGGCCCAACCGGCCGAGGGTGAGACGATGCTCGGCTACTCGTCGGTCGCCGACCTGCTCGAGAAGGCCGGCGATCACGTCGCCGCCTTGCCCGAACCGCAGCGCGACGCCATCGACGCAGCGCTGATGCGGAGCCGCCCGCGGCATCCGTTGTCGACCCACGCCGTCGCGATCGGCACGGCCGAGCTGCTCCGCCGCCTGGCCGACGAGGGTCCGCTCCTCCTGGCCGTCGACGACCTGCAGTGGTTGGACGGCTCGTCGGCCGAGGTGCTCGCCTTCGTCATCCGACGGCTGCCGGCGCGCAACGTAGGGGTGGCCGTCACCGTCCGGTCCTCCGGGGGCGGGCTGCCGCTCGGCCTCGACCGGATCGATCCGCACGAGCGCATCGACGTGGGGCCGCTCAGCCTCGGAGCACTGCACCACCTGCTGCGCGATCAGCTCGGGCACGTCTTCGGCCGGCCGACGCTCGTTCGCCTGTCCGAGGCATCGCGCGGCAACCCGCTCTTCGCGATCGAGCTCGGCCGGGCGCTGTTGCGCACCGGTGTCGAGGTCGGACCGGGACGCCCGCTCCCGGTCCCCGAGTCGCTGCGCGACCTGATCGCGGGACGGCTCGACACCGTCTCGCCGGCGGCGCGCCGGGTGCTGCTCGCGGTCGCCGCCGCGCCCACCCCGCCGGTCGGCGTCGTCGAAGCCATGCTCGACCTCGATGCGCTGGCCGAAGCCGAGGAGGCGGACCTGGTCGAGGTGCGCAACGGGCGGGTCGTGTCGGCCCACCCGCTGATCGCGGAGGCGTGCTACGAGTCGGCGACCACCGCCGACCGCCGGGCCACCCACGCCGCGCTGGCCGGGCTGGCCCGGGGGGTCGAGGAGCAGGCCCGGCACCTCGCCCTGTCCGGCCCGGCCGGTGATCCGCGCGTGGCCGGCACCCTGCACGATGCCGCGACGCAGGCGGCCGAGCGCGGGGCGAACGACTCCGCGGTCGAGCTGGCCCGGCTGTCGGTGGAGCACACCGCCTCCGACGACGATGCCCGCTGGACCCGGCTCCTGCTGCTCGGTGATCTCCTCTTCCGCACCGGCGACAGCGGTGCGGCGGTGGTCGCGCTCGAGGAGGTGCGCACCGGCGCCGGTGAGCCGGTCACGAAGGCCCGAGCGCTGCGGCTGCTGGCCCACGTGGCGTGGGAGACCGACACTCCCGAAGCCGGTGCCGCGCTCACCGAGGAGGCGCTGGCCCTGCTCGGCCCCGACGACCCGGCGGAGGAGCGCGCTGCGCTCCACACGACGATGGCCGGGCTGCTCATCACCGACCTCGAGGCTGGCGCAGGCCACAGCGCGCAGGCGCTCGCACTGCTGTCGGCGACGGACGACCCGGACCCGGGCGTGCTGGCGGCCGCGCTCATCCAGGCGGCCTCGAACGACTTCCTCGTCGGCCGGGGCTTCGACGCGGCGCGCTACGAGCAGGCCGTCGCGCTGGAGGAGCAGACGGTCAGCCCGCGGCTGGCCGAGAGCGCGCTCGCCTGCCTCGCGGCCGACCGCAAGTACGCCGACCACATCGACGAGGCCCGCGTCGACATGCTCGAGCTCCTGCGCCGGGCCGAGGCGGAGGACGAGAGCTCGGTGCCCTACGCGCTCAGCCACCTGCCCCAGCTCGAGCTGTGGGCCGGCAACTGGGACGAGGCGGAGGCCTGGGCCCGGCGCCACCTCGATCTGGCCGAGCGCACCGGCCAGACCGCGCAGCTGCGGCAGGCGAACTTCAACCTCGCGCTCGTCGCGTCGTATCGGGGGGACGGTCGCGCCGCTCGCGCCCTCGCCGAGGACCTGATGGTCGACGCGCTCGCTGACGGTGACGCGTGGTCGGAGGCCAGCGCCTGCGTGCTGCTCGGCTTCGTGTGCGTCAGCGAGGGCGACAACGTGGGTGCGGCGACGCAGCTGGGCCGGTGGAACGAGATCTACCTCGCGATGGGGCTCGTCGAGCCCGGCCGGCGCCGGCTGATGGCCGACTTCCTCGAAGCCCTCGTCGCAGTGGGCGACCTCGAGCGCGCCCGGTCCGAGCTCGAGGACTTCGCCGAGCTGTCGAGGAAGGTCGACCGACCCTCCGGGATCGGCCAGTCCGCCCGCGCCGCCGCCGTCCTCCACGCCGCCGAGGGCCGGCTCGACGAGGCGGTCGCCGCGGTCAGCGAGGGCCTCGAGGCCTACGAGCGGGTCGATCTGCCCTACGACCGGGCCCGCCTGCGGCTCGTGGAGGGCGGCATCCAGCGTCGGGTTCGCCAGAAGCGGGCCGCCCGGGCCGCGCTGACCGACGCCAAGACCACCTTCGAGCGGCTCGGCGCGGCTTCGTTCGCGGCGCGCGCGGCCACCGAGCTGGATCGGCTGGAGCCGGGAGCGGCCGCGGGCGTGTCGCTCACACCCACCGAGCGGCGCATCGCCGGGCTGCTGGCCGAGGGCCGGACGGTGAAGGCGGTCGCCGAGCTGGCCTTCATGAGCCCCAAGACGGTCGAGGCCCACCTGACCCGGGTGTACCGCAAGCTCGGCATCAACAGCCGGGCCGAGCTCGGCGCCCGCCTCGGCGCCGAGACCGAGCAGATCTAGGGGTTCGCCCGATTCCGCGAGGCGTGTTCGTCCGTACTCTGCGCGATGTGGGGCAATGGATGGTGGAGTGCTTCTGGCCGGGGGCGTCGTCGTCGGTGGTCGACGACGCGACCGGCCGGCTGGACGAGGCCTGCGCCGAGCTGGCGACCGAGGGCGTGGTCGTCCGGCGCACGGTCACCACCTTCGTGCCCGAGGAGGAGACGGTCCTCTGGCTGTTCGAGGCGGCCGGCGAGTCGAGCCTGCACACGCTGGCCCGGCGGGCCGATGTCCGCTTCGACCGCGTGCTCGCCGTCGTGAGCGACGGTTCGGGTGCTCAGCCGGCAGGGAACGGACGCCCGTAGCCGTCGAGGTGGCTGCGGGTCGCCACCGGCTCCCGGCGTGAGGGGCCGAGCGGGCGGGCCGGTCGCCCGACCGGGATGATCGCCAACGGGTCGACGTGGTCGGGCAGGTCGAGCACGCTGCGCACCTCGTCGGTGGCGTACGTCGCGAGGGTCGTGAGGGCGGTTCCGTAGCCGAGCGACGCCGCGGCGAGGAGCAGGTTCTGGACCGCCGGGAAGACCGACGAGGCGAGGCTCACGCGATGGCACGCGGTGGTGTCGCCGGCCACGACCACGACGACCGGTGCGCCGCCGAAGCCGGCCTCGGTGGCTCGGTCGACCTCGGCCAGGACGTGCGCCGGGCTCCGGTGGGCGGTCGCGTGCTTCGCGCCGCCCGCCCAGAGCCGCCGGGCGAGGTCGTCCAGCGCCGCCCGCCGGCCCGCGTCGCGGACGACGACGAAGAGCCAGGGTTGCGAGTTCTCCGCGCTCGGTGCCCAGGTGGCGGCCTCGAGCATGCGGACGAGGTCGTCGTCGGGGACCGGATCGGTCGTGAACGAGCGATGGGCCCGTTGCGAGCGGGCGACCGCGAAGAAGCCGCCGTCGTCGCTCACCGGTCGACGAGGTCCGGCCGGTATTCGGGGTGGTCGGTGAGCCAGGCCGAGGCCCGGCGCATCGACTCCTCGTTCTTGCGGTTGATGAAGCCGTAGATGAACCCCTCGAACCACTTCCACGGCGCCTTCGTGAGGTGGTAGCGCTCCTCGAAGCTGAACGTCGTGCGGTTCGGTCCGTTCGGCTCGAGCCGCACCTTCCCGGTCTGGTCGTTGCCGGGGTCGTGCGACAGCATCGTGTACGTGTAGCCACGCTCGGGCTCGACGTGGGTGACGAGCTCGAGCGCGGAGCCCGACCGGCCGAGCGGCATCTGGTAGATCACGCGGCGCAGCAGGCCGTTGCCGCCGGCGTCGCCGGGGAACACGACGTCGACCCGCTGCACCATCGGCGCGTAGTCGGTCCACCGGTCGTAGTCCTGGAACAGCGCCCAGAGCCGCGCCGGCGAGTGCGGCATGTCGATCGTGTACCGGTGCTCCCGCATGGCGCGGAACCTATCGAAGCTGCGCAGGCGCCAGCCGGAGCAGCTCGGTCGTGAGAGCCGGATGGCGAAGCCGACCTGCGGAGCAGGTCTAGTCAGATACGGAGAACCCGACCACCGCCTCCAGCTCGGCGATCGCCACCGCCGGGTCGTCGACCTTGATCGTGGTCATGCCCATCGCACGCGCCGGCTTGAGGTTGATGCCGAGGTCGTCGAGGAAGACGATCTCCGACGCGTCGACGCCGCGTTGCTCGCACGCCATCTCGTAGATGCGCGGGTCGGGCTTGCGGATGCCTTCGCGGCTCGACTCAATCACGACGTCGA
>JAFBAD010000344.1 GCA_019247975.1 Acidimicrobiia bacterium | reverse complement strand
GTGACGCACACCGGGTTCGGTCCAGGTCGACGGATCGTCGAACGTCCGCACCAGCTTCCACATCCGGCCGTCGACCGGACTCACGATGCCCTCGATGCTCGTGGCCACGTGGGCCGGCACCTGGATCCGCAGCGGCGCGGGCGGGTGGTCGACCCCGAAGCGACGAGCGAGACCCGAGGCGAGCGTCGATCCCTCGAGCACGTTGTCGCGAGTCTGCAGGTAGACGGTTCGCTCACGATCAACGGCCGCAGGCTCTGCGACCACCGGCATCAGGTCACGCCCCGGCAACGGGTGCACCTCGCTGAACGACCCACGGAGCTCGTCGGCCACCGACGACTGATCGATCCCCGCTGCCGCCAACAGCGTCGGCACCAGATCGACGTGCGACGTCGCCATGTCCGACACCGTCGCCGCCGCGGTCGGCGCCGAACCCACCCGCACGACCGTGAACGGCACCCGCGTCGCCTCGTCGTAGAGGTTGCACCACTTCTGGTGCAGGCCACCGTGCGCGCCGAGCAGGTCGCCGTGGTCCGACGTGCGCACCAGCACCGCCTCGGTCGACCCGCCCTCGGTCACGGCACGACGCACTCGATCCAACGGCCCGTCCACCTCAGCGTGCAGCCGGTGGTAGAGGTCGCGGTACATCTGCGCGTTGCGCTCGTAGATGCGGCCGACCACCGGCGCCGGCCCGTACGCCGTCGGGTACGCGGCCCGGAACGCGATCTGCGCGGCCGGCTTCGTCCGCAGGTCCTCATCCGCGCTCGGCGCAGCGGGCACCGGCGGCGGATCGTCGGGCGACGGCATGATCGGGCTGCCCCGCCGGGCCCACGCCGGGAACAGCACGATGTCGTGCGGGTTCACGAAGCTGGCCACCAGCAGGAAGGGCCGCAACGCATCCGCGTTACCGGCCTGCCGGCGCGCGTAGCGGTCCGACAACCACGCGACGATCCGATCCGCGATCAGTCGATCGCGCACGGTCCCGCAGTTGGCCAAGCCTGCGCCGTGCGGCTCGGGCCCGACCCACCCCGAGAACCCGAACGGATCGAGGGGATCGGCGTCGAGGTACTGCTGCACCGCAACCGGATCGACCACGCCGTGGTCGTCGTTGGTGGCGAGCGGTCCGCCGGTCGAAGGATCGGTCAGATCGGCGTGGCTGATGTGCCACTTACCGTCGTAGTGCGTGTCGTACCCGCCGGCCCGGAACCAGTGGCCGAGCGTCGGCACCTCGCCCTCCCGCAGCCAGCGCATGCGGGAGTCAGCGGCCGACTTGGCGAGGCCGTCGGTCTGCGTGACGCCGTGCACGTCCGGGAACTGGCCGGTGAACAGCGTCGGCCGGCTCGGCACGCAGGCCAGCGAACCGGTGTAGTGCCGGGCGAAGGACACGCCGTGCTCGTCGAACCAGCGCCGTCCCTTCAGCCGGTCGTGCCGCCACTGGCGCACCGACTCCGGTTCGTACGGCGGCGCGGCGCGCTCCTCGTCGGTGACGATGACGATGACGTCGGGCCTCATCGCGACTCCCCCACGTGCGCAGCGAGCCCGTCGAGCAGACCCTCGGACACCTTGCCCAGGCGCTTCAGCGCGATGCGCTCGATCAACCGGTGCGGCGGGCGGGGACCGACGTCGACCGTCGAGGTCAGCGTGGCCAACGTGCCATCACCGGACGGTTCGAGCTGCCACTCGTTCGTCACCTTGCGCAACGGCCCGGGCAGCCCGTCGAGCCGGTAAGCGAGCAGCTTCGGCGGATCCCAGCGCTCGACCGTCTCGACGATCGTCACGCGACCGGACTGGACCCGCCGAGCGGCCCCGACCCCCCCGTCGGGACCGCCCAGACCGGATGAGTGATCGACGACGGCCGGCGCCCACGTGGCGATGTCGTCGAAGCCCGCCAGCACCCCCCACACCTGCTCCACGGGTGCCCGCAACTGGCGGGTCGTCGCAGCGGAGCTCGTCACCTCAACCTCTCGCGATCGCGTCGCTGATCACGCGCGCGAGCTCGGCCGGCTTGTCCTCCTGCAGGAAGTGCCCGGCGCCCTCGATGGTGGTGTGCGGCGCACCCTGCGCGCCCGGCACCTTGGCCCGGAACGGCGCGTCGCCGCCGGCGGTGATCGGGTCGCCGTCGCTGTACGCGAGGACGAACGGCCGCTCGAAGCGCGACAGCACGGACCACGCGATCTCGTTGTCCTTGCTGGCCGGATCCTCGGCGCTGGTCGGCACCAGCGTCGGGAAGATCCGGGCACCGGCCTTGTACGTGTCGTCGGGGAACGGCGCGTCGTACGCCGCGACCTCCTCGGGCGACAGATCTCGCGCGCAACCGCCGCTCACGAGCTTGCCGATCTCGAGCACCGGCGTCTCCTGCGAGTACAGCTGCCACGCGAGGAACGCCTTGCTCGCCGGCCCGTGCCCGGTCGGCAACCCGGTGTTGCCGATCACGACGCGCGCGTAGCGATCGGGGTCGGCGGCTACGAGACGCAGGCCGACCAGCCCGCCCCAGTCCTGCCCGAAGAACGTGATGTCGTGCAGATCGAGCGAGTCGAACAGGAGCGACGACATCCAGGCGACGTGCCGGGCGTACGTGTAGTCGCTCAGCGCGGCGGGCTTGTCGCTCCGGCCGAAGCCGACGAGGTCGGGCGCGACCACCCGGTGCCCGGCCTCGACCAGCGGCGGGATCATGTGGCGGTAGAGGTAGCTCCACGACGGCTCGCCGTGCATGAGCAGCACCGGCGCGGCGCTCGACGGCCCTTCGTCGACGAAGTGGACCCGCAGCTTGCCCTCGCCGGTCTCGGGGTCGGCCG
>JAFBAD010000169.1 GCA_019247975.1 Acidimicrobiia bacterium | reverse complement strand
ACCCGTTGGTGCTCCACGAACGCCGGCTGCGAGAGGCGGGCGTGGACGACGACGAGATCAAGTCGCTGGAGTCGACGGTCGCCGCGGAGCTGGACGCGGCGGTCGACGCGGCGCGGCGTCTGGCGGCGCCGTCGGCCGATGCGCTCGGCGACTTCGTGGTGCGGTCCCGGCCGGTCGTCCCCGAGCCCTCGCCGTTGCCGGCCGACGCGCCCGTCTTCCGGACCATGGACGCGATCCGGGGCGCGCTCGAAGCCGAGCTCGCTGCGGACGAGCGGGTGTTCGTGGCAGGCATCGACGTCGGTGCGGGCGGGAACGTGTTCGGCCTCACCCGGGGACTGCGCGACCAGTTCGGCGAGCGGGTACGGGACACGCCGATCTCGGAGACCGCGATCGTCGGGATGGGCGTCGGCGCAGCGATGGCCGGCATGCGTCCGGTGGTCGAGGTGATGTACCTCGACTTCCTCGGGGTCTGCTTCGACCAGCTGCTGAACCAGGCGGCCAAGCTGCCGTTCATGACCGGTGGCGCGGCCGAGATGGCGCTGACCGTGCGGACCCAGTTCGGTGCCGGGCGGTCGTCCGGCAGCCAGCACAGCCAGAGTCTCGAGGTGCTGCTCGCGCACATCCCCGGTCTGAGCGTGGTCATGCCGTCGACGCCCGCGGACACCTACGGTCTGCTGCGGGCCGCGATCCAGGACCCGAACCCGGTGGTGGTCATCGAGAACCGGCTGCTCTACGGCATGAAGGGTCCGCAGCCGCCCGCCGATCACGTCGTCCCGATCGGTCGCTCCGTGGTCGTCCGACCGGGCACCGACGTGACCGTCGTGTCCGTGTCCCGGATGGTGCACGAGGCGGTCGCGGCTGCTTCGGTGCTCGCCGATGAGGGCGTGTCGGTCGAGGTGATCGACCTGCGGACGGTGGCGCCGCTCGACATGGCGCCGGTGCTCGAGTCCGTGCAGCGGACCGGTCGGCTGCTGATCGCGCACGAGGCGGTCGTGCCCTTCGGCATCGGCGCCGAGATCGCTGCGGTGGTCGCCCGTGACGCGTTCTGGGATCTCGACGCGCCGATCGAGCGGGTGGGGGCGCAGCCGACGCCGCCGCCGTACGCGCCCGAGCTCGAGCGGGTGTGGCTGCCCGACCGCGACGACATCGTCGTCGCGCTGCGGCACCTGGCCGCGGTGTGAGCCGGACCGAGCGCTAGCAGCCGAGCGCGCGGGCGATGACGAGGTGCTGGATCTCGTTCGTGCCCTCGCCGATCTCGAGCACCTTGGAGTCGCAGTAGAAGCGGGCCACCGGCGTCTCGAGCATGTAGCCGAGGCCGCCGTGGATCTGCACGGCTTCCGACGCGGCCCACGTCGCGAGGCGGCTTGCCTTGAGCTTCGCCATCGCCGCCTCCTTCTGGAACGGCTGGCCGCTGTCGCGCAGCGACGCGGCCCGGTAGGTCAGCCAACGGGCCGCCTCGAGCTCGGTGGCGATGTCGGCCAGCTTGAACTGGACCGCCTGGAACTTCGAGATCGGTTGCCCGAACTGCTCGCGCTGCCGGGCGTGGTCGGTGGCGAGGTCGAGCACCGCTTGGGTGAGGCTGAGCGAGAGCGCGGCGATCGAGATGCGCCCGACCTCGAGGGTGCGCAGGAACTGGTTGAGCCCGAGGTCGGGATCACCGACGAGGTGGTCGTCGGGCACCCACACGTCGTCGAACCAGAGCTCACGGGTGTCGAGGCCGCGCCAGCCGATGCCGCGCATCTTGGGGCCGATCGTGAAGCCCTCGGTGTCCTTCTCGACGACGAGCGTTGCGTACTTCTCGTCGGTGCGAGCGAGGAGGGTGACGCCGAAGGACATGTCGGTGCCGGCGTTCGAGATGAAGGTCTTGCTGCCGTTGATCAGCCAGCCGCCGTCACGACGCTCGGCCTTCGTGCGGATGCCGCGCGCGTCGGACCCGGCATTGGGCTCGGTGAGCCCGAAGGCCCCGAGCGCCCGTCCCTCGGCCAAGGGGCGCAGCCAACGGTCGCGCTGTGCGTCGTCGCCGAAGAGGAGCAGCGGCAGCGACCCGATCGTGACGTGCGCCTGCCAGGCCGCCGCCACCGACTGGTCGGCGAGGCCGATCTGCTCCATCGCTGCGACGAAGCCGACCGTCGACATGCCGATGCCGCCCCACTCCTCGGGCACGAGCATGCCGAGCAGGCCGAGCTCGCCCATCTCCCGGAGCAGGTCGGTCGGGCAGCGCCCCTCGTCCCAGGCGAGCGGCGCCCGTGGCGCGATCTCCTTCTGCGCGAAGTCCCGGCACAGCGCCACCAGCTCGAGCTCCCGCTCGCTCAGCGAGAAATCCATCCCCCCACCCTATTGGACCGACCGTTACACCATTCTCGAGGACCGAGCTACCGGATCCCGGTAGCTCGGTCCTCGAGAATCAGGCGGCGGTGCGGTGGGTGAGCGTTTCGCGCACCGACAGTCCCGCGTCGAGCGGATCCGCTGACAGCTCCTCGTGCATGAAGCGCAGGGTGAGCCATCCCAGCCGGGCGGCCGCCTTGTCGCGTGCGTGGTCTCGGGCGATCTGCGCGATGCGTTGATGCCACCGCCGTCCGTCGGCCTCGAGGATCAGCTTCGCGTCGGGATAGGCGAAGTCGACCCAGCCGACCCCGATCTCCCGGCCCGGGTGCGGGAACTGCGGCACCGGGTCCGGAAGGCCGACCGCTCGGAGCGCGTCGAGCAGCATGCGCTCGAGCTTGGAGTCGGGCACCGGTTCGCCCGGAGCGCGTGCGGCCAGGACCCGAGCGAGCTTCTTCATCCCCCACTTGCCTCTCCGAGCGACGTCGCGGAGGACCAACCCGACCGCTTCATCGGTGACGATGCGATCGTTGACACCGTTCTCGACGATCCGCTTGAGGCGCTCGAACCCGACGACGGCCGCGAGGTCGACGACGGTTCGAGGCGCGGTGGTGATCGGCATGCCGTCTGCGACGGTCGTGTGGTGCGGAAGCAGGTCACCGAGCTGGTGGACGACGACCCCCGGTATTCGATGGTGATCGCCCTGTCTCGTGGTGAAGACCCGGCGCTCGGTCATGACCGGCTGCAGGCCCCAGTGCTCGGCAGCGCACTCGTGGCTGCGGATCGCGTGCCCTCCGACCTCGAGCCACGCGACCCAGAGGTCCGTGGACTTCGACGGCGGCAATCCCGGGACCACGTACACGCCGGGCCGCACCCGGACCCATAGGCCAGCTGCGCACCGACGTTCGATGAGGGTGTCTGCGCCGCCTTCGGCGCGCACCTGCCATCGGGCGAACGCGCCGCCCTGTTCTCGCGCCAGCGCGTACATCGCTTCGTCGACCGTCACGCAATGAAAATGACTGAAAGTCACTGAAGCCGCAAGCGCGACTGGGGATGTGTGACTTGACAAACCTCCCCTTTCAGGGGGAGAATGGGGCATGGCCCGCACCGAGCAGATCAGCGTCATGCAGCTGGTGGACCGCATCCGCACGACCAGCGATGCCTACGCCTACATGGAGCAGCTGCGTTGGCCTAACGGCCCGGTGTGTCCTCACTGCCACGAGACGGCCCGGCTGTACTTCCTGAACCCGGCGAACGGGACCTCGCGCAAGACCCGCACCGGGTCGATGTCACAGCGCCGGGTGTGGAAGTGCGGGGCCTGCCGCAAGCAGTTCTCGGTCACGACCGGGACGGTGTTCCACGGCTCCAAGATCGACCTCCGCAAGTGGCTGTTCGTGATCTTTGAGATGTGCGCCAGCAAGAACGGCGTCAGCGCACGCGAGGTTGAGCGCAAGTACGACCTCACCCCGAAGTCGGCATGGTTCATGACCCAGCGCATCCGCGAAGCCATGAAGGCCGGCCCGCTCGCCGAGATGATGACCGGCGTCGTCATCGCAGACGAGACGTACATCGGTGGGCGGCTCCCCGAGATGAACAAGAAGCGCCGCAAGGCGCTGAACGCGCAGCAGCCGATGGTGCCCGGCTCGCGCACTGCTGGACCGGGCTGGAACAAGACGAGTGTGCTGTCGCTCATCGATCAGGACACCGGCGAGGTCCGCTCCCGCGTCGTCCCCGACGTGACCGGCGCGACGCTCCGCAAGGCCATCGGCGAACAGTGCGACCTCGCCACGACGACGCTCTACACGGACGAGCACAAGGGCTACAAGACCCTCGCTCCCGAGCTTGCCGGTCACGAGTCGGTGAACCACAAAGACGAGCAGTACGCCCGCTACCGCAACGGCGAGGTCATCACCACGAACGCGGCGGAGGGCTACTTCAGCCAGCTGAAGCGTTCACTCGACGGCACCCACCATCACGTCAGCGTGCGGCACCTTCCGCGCTATCTCGCCGAGTTCGACTTCCGGTACTCCACCCGGAAGCTGGACGACTCGGCGCGGATGCGTCGGCTCATGGGCCAGGTTGGCGACCGCCGCTTGACCTACCGTCCCCTTACCGGTCGGTAGAGGGCATCGACAAATCCGAACTCCACGCGTGTAGCCTTGATCGTGGCTCATGCGAAGGATCACATCGATGTGATTTGGGGGACGGTGTGAGTGATGGCATGCCTGCACCGGTAGCCGCGTTCCGCGCGAGGGTGCGAGGCATCCTTCGCCGGTTCGAGAGCGAACGACGTGACACTCACGACGAGTTCATGTCGCGCTGGACCCTCACGATCAGAACTCAGCCCGATGAACTCGATGGAGGGTTCACCGCCTGGGTCGTGGAACTTCCCGGCTGCGTCAGCGACGGCGAGACCGAGAAGGACGCCCTCTCCAACCTCGCTGAAGCCATCCAGGGCGTGCTCGCCGCAGAGTTGGAGACCTCCGAGCCCCGGATCGAAGTCGAGGACGACCACAAGGTCACGACACGTCAGGTGGCATTCGGATAGATCCGTAGGTCAATGGCATCCCTGCCAATGGCCACCTGCCATGTCCACCGGAAGGTGTTCGAGGCACTCGGCTGGACCTACAACCGAACGACCGGTAGTCACATCATCCTGACCCGACGCGGCCACAAGACGCTGTCTCTCGTCTGCCACGCGGGGAAGAACATGTCTCGCGGAACACTGCGGCAGCTGGTGAGGGCGGCAGGGCTCACCGACGACGAGTACTTGAAGGCCTTCAACAAGCACAAGTGACGCCGTAGCCTGTGGTCGATGCCCGAGCCGAAGCGGGACCTGGACGAACGGGTCAACATCGACGCCGACCCCGAGGACGTGCTCCGCGTCCTACTTGCCGGTGATCAGCCGGAGGACGACGACGAGAACGACGACTAGGGCGACCACGCAGGCAGCTCATCGAGCAGGCTGCGGATCTGCTGCAACGCCGTCGTGACGACCCTGACGCGCTCCTCGGCGGTCAAGCCCATCAAGCTTGCTGGGAGCGGAGCGTCGTCCCCGACGAGCGCCGCTTCGTCCACGCCGAAGTTCTCGGTGACCCAGGTGATGACGGGGCGGACTCCACTCAGGGCCATCATCCCGCGCATGGCGTCCGCGTCGGGGTCCGAGAGGGTCTGGTTCTGTAGGAGTTCGACCATCTGACGTTCGAAGACTTCGGCTTCACGGCGAAGGGCGTCGTGGCGTGCCGCTCGCTGTGCCCGTTTGTCTGTGTCGGCTAGCTGAGACTGGCTTGCCATCAGCTGGCCTCGAAGGACGAAGAGAGCGCGGAGGCTGACCGCCAGCGCGAGCACCAGGCCGACGATGACGCCGGTCTGCCAACTCCGCCCCTGCGCCTTCCACCACAGCGCGAGTGACAGCGCGGACGCCACGCCGAAGATGAGGCCGAAGATGCTCCCGAGCGACTTCCACCAGTCGCCAGCGACCGCCTTGGCGCGATCCGCCGAAAACCCCACGACCTGCACCTTAGTGCCCGTGGGTTTGTCACGTCACACAGCCCCGCGCGACTTCATTCTCGAGGACGGGGCTACCGGTTTCCGGTAGCCCCGTCCTCGAGGTGGGAGGTGAAGGTCTGGGACCAGGTGGTGAGGTCCGGGGGGACCTGGTAGCCGGGTTCGGCGTTGATGGCCGCCCATTGGGCGGCGACGTCTTCGACGGTGGGGTCGTCGACGACGACGCCCTCGGTGCTGGCCAGGAACAGCCGGGCGAAGCGGCCGAAGCCGGCGGTGTAGATCTCGCCGCTGACCGGGCAGTCCTCGTGGGCCAGGTACGCGACCATCGGCGCGACCAGCTCGGGCGCCATGGCCGGCGGGGGATCGCCCTTGCCCGCCATGCGGGTGTACGCCGCCGGGGCGATGCAGTTGACCCTGATGCCGGGCCCGGCGCCGGCCTGCGACAGGCTGCGCATCAGGCCGATCACGCCACCCTTGGCGGCCGCGTACGACGTGTTGTTCGGCAGGCCGAAGACGCCCGACGACGTCGTCATCACGATGCGTCCGTAGCCCTGCTCGACCATGTGCGGCCACGCAGCCCGTGAGGTGTGGAAGGAGCCCAGCAGGTGCACCGCGAGGTGGTGCTCGAACTCGTCGTCGCTCACGTCGGGGAAGCCGGCCCAGCGCATGATGCCGGCGTTGTTGACGAGCGCGTCGACGCGGCCGAACCGGTCGACCGCCGTCCCGATCAACGCCTGGGCCCCGGCCTCGGTGGAGATGTCGTTCGTGTCGGCGACGGCGGCTTCGCCGATCTCCTCGACGACGGCCGCGGCCGGCTCGGACGACGCACCCGCACCCGACATCGATCCGCCGAGGTCGTTCACGACCACCGACGCCCCACGGGCGGCGAGCAGCAGCGCGTACGCGCGACCGATCCCGCGCCCCGCGCCGGTGACGACCGCGACGCGCCCCTCGAAGCGCAGCTCGCTCAGGCGGCCACCGAGGCGTCGTAGCCGAGCAGCCCGCCGAGCGTGCCGCCGAGGATCGCCTTGCGCTCGTCGTCGGGCACGCCCGCGAACTGCTTGGCGTTCAGCTCGCGGCTGCCGCGGAAGGTGCCTTCGGCGTGCGGGTAGTCGTTGCCCCAGACCAGCGTCGACACCCCGGTGATGTGGCGGCACGCGAGCGCGACCGGATCGTCCTGGAACTGCACGTGGAACTGCCGCTGCACGTACTCGCTCGGCATGAGCGGGTACGGCCACTTCTCGTTGAGCCGGAACAGCTGGGCCATGTTCGGCTGGTCGGACGGCGGGCGCGAGTCGTCCCACTTTCCGAGCCACCAGTCCGCGTCTTGGCCGATGCCGGTCACCCAGCACTTGTCCATGCCGCCGACGAGCGACGCGAGCCAGTGCGCGTTGAACTCGATCAGCGAGAAGTGGAGATCCGGGTGGCGCTCGGGCACACCGCCGCCGACGAGCTGGCAGATGAGCTGGCTCGGTGCGAGCGTGCTGTACACGGCTTGGGTGACCATCCGCTTCGCGGCGGCCTTCTCGGTCATCGGCTGGTTGACCTGCGCAGCGTTCTCCAGCACCACCTTGAGGGTGGTCGACTCCGGGTCGTCGAGCCGCACGCCACCGGTCTGCGTGTGGAAGAACGGCTGGAGGCCGGTCGCCGACAGCGCGTCCCACATCGGATCGAGGTCGCGCGTGTAGTAGTTGCGCGGCGGGGTCGCCGGCAGCAGCACGGCCCGGAACCCGGCGGCGGCCACCCGCTCGATCTCGGCGACCGCGTCCGCGACATCGGTGAGCGGCACCGGCGCGGTCGGGCAGATGCGGTCGAAGTGCGAGCTGAACCGCTCGGCGACGTAGTCGTTGTAGACGCGCGCGTGCGCCATCGAGAGCTCGTGGTCGTCCGAGTAGAGCCCGAACAACGACAGGTTCGGGTGCATCACCTGCACGTCGACCCCGTCGACGTCCATGTCCTCGAGGATGACGTCGGGCTCACCCTCGGGCGTGCGGCCGCTCGTCTGCCGGTAGCGCGACACGGTCCAGCCCTCGAAGCCCGGCGTGTGCAGGCGCCGGAACACCCGGGCGCCGTCCTCGACCCACGGCTCGTCGAGCTCGAGGTCCTCCTCCCACACGCCTCGCTCGCGCAGGTGCTTCGGCAAGCGGGTCCGGAAGAGGTCCGTGGGTTCCAGGAGGTGCCCGTCACCCGAGACGACGAAGTCGTCCTGCATCATCGCCGGCGACGGTACTGGACCGATCGGTACAGTGCAACGGATGGCGAGCCGCTGGAAGCACCGACCGGAGGGGTCCACCTGGGGCGACTGGGGTGACGACGACGAGCTCGGTCGCATCAACCTGCTCACGCCCGACAAGGTCCTCGCCGGCGTGCGTGAGGTGCAGGCCGGCATCAGCTTCTGCCTCAGCCTGCCGCTCGACTTCCCGGGCGGCACGGCGCTGAACCAGCGCCGCTACCCGCCCCGCCTCGCGCCCACCGAGGACATGGACGGCAACGCCGACACGTTCTTCAACATCCACATGAGCGCGATGCCCGACTTCGGCGACCCGAAGTACGTCGACGTCTGGGCCGACGACAACGTGACCCTCTCGCTCCAGTACTCGACGCAGTGGGACTCGCTCGCGCACGTCGGCGCGGAGTTCGACGGCGACGGCGACGGCGTCGAGGAGCCGCGCTACTACAACGGCTACCGCGCCGGCACCGACCTCGTCGGTCCGTCGGACGACGCCCGTGGCGACGGCAGCGGGCACCGCTCCTTCGCCCACCACCTCGGCCTCGAGCACATGGCGTTCCACGGCGTGCAGGGGAGAGGGGTGTTGGTCGACCTCGCGCACCACCTCGGCCTCGACTGGAAGCCGGTCGGCCTCGACACGCTGCAGGAGGCGATGGCGGCCGACGGCGTCGTGGTCGAGCCGGGCGACATGCTGCTGCTCCACACCGGCTTCGCCACCAAGATCCTCGAGTGGGACCGCAACCCCGACCCCCGCCGCATCTTCACGACCGCGTCGTACCTCGACGCGCACGACGAGTCGCTGCTCGAGTGGATCGCCGAGTCGCAGATCTCCGCGCTGATCGCCGACAACTACGCGGTCGAGGGCCTGCTCGGCAAGGACCGGGATCCGAGCCGGCACTCGTTCCTGCCGATCCACCACCTCTGCCTGTTCAAGCTCGGCGTGCCGCTCGGCGAGCTCTGGTACCTCCACGAGCTCGCCGCCTGGCTGCGCGAGCACGATCGCAGCCGCTTCTTCCTCACCGCGCCGCCGCTCCGCATGCCCGGCATCGTCGGCTCGCCGGTCACGCCGATCGCGACCGTCTGAAGTCGGCCCAACCGGACTCCTTCACCCGCGCCAGCTCCTCGAACAGCTTCGGCCGGCCGGCTGCGTTCAGCAGGTAGCGGCGGGGCTTGCCTGGGATGTTGCCGCCGACGTACTGACCGATCGTCCCGAACGGCGTGCGCGACGCCGCCTTGTCCATGAGCGCGGTCCACCGGTCCTCGGCCTCGGGCGTCACCTCGATCACGTCACAGCCCTCGTCGCGCAGCGCAACCAGCGTGTCCATGACGAAGTCGACCTGGTCGCCGTTGTAGCGCGGGTTGTTGCCGGCCGCCGCGTGCGGACCACCGGGGAAGAAGAGGTTCGGGAAGCCCGCGGTCTGGATGCCGAGGAAGGTGGTCGGGCCGTCGGCCCAGTGCTCGGTGAGCGCGAGCCCGTCGCGACCGACGATCCCCATGCGCGCCATTGCGCCACCGAAGTCGAACCCCGTGGCCCAGACGATGACGTCGTGTTCCCGCAGGCGCTCGGTCGTCTCGATGCCCTCGGGCGTCACCCGCACCATCGGCGTCTCCCGCAGGTCGACGAGCGACACGTGCGGCTGGTTGAACGCCTCGAAGTAGCCGGCGACGTAGGGCGGCCGCTTCTGCCCGTAGCGGTGGTCCTGGGGGATGAGCTTCTCGGCGGTCGCCGGGTCGCGCACGACGCCCCGGATCTTGTCGGCGATGAAGTCGCACCACTCGGCGTTGGCAGCGGGGTCGGTGAGGATGTCGACGTAGTTGCTCGTGAACTTCATGAAGCCCGGGCTCGACCACATCTGCTCGAAGAACGCGCGCCGTGCCTCGGGCGGGTCGTCGAACGCGGACTTCGGGTTCATCGGGTGGTGGAAGCCGTGGATCGACGTCGCCAGCACGTCGCGCAGCTGCTCGAA
>JAFBAD010000115.1 GCA_019247975.1 Acidimicrobiia bacterium | reverse complement strand
CGAGGTGCGAGGCGAGCACGAGCACGTCCCGTTCGGTGCGGCGTTCCCCGTAGATGTCGCGACCGATGGCCCGGATGCGCTGGTCGATCCGGAACGGCGACGCCACGAGCGGGCCGCCGCCGGGGTGGCCGAACACCGCACCCTTGGCTCCCACGTCGACCCGGCCGAGCGGCAGGGCCGGGCGGCCCAGCGACGGCGCCGACAGCACGGCGAGGTCGCGTGACGGGTCGAACACGACGACCAGTGCGTCGACCCGGGAGCCGTCGGACCGCTCCAACGTGGTGCGCGGCTCACCGCTGACCACGTGCGCGTTGGTGACCACCAGTCCGGGCTTCGCCACCCAGCCCGTGCCCTCCTGGATGCGTCCGCAGGCCTCCCCCACCACCTTCACGGTGGATGCGACCGCCCGGGCCGAGGTCGCCTCGTCGATGCCCGACACGCGGGGCGGCGGACCCGACTTCGGGGTGGGGCCGAAGCTGTCGAAGACGCGCGGGTAGCCGTCGCCGAGCAGCCGCCGGAGCGTGCTGGTCGCGTCCGGCGCCGGTGGGAACACGTCGGTGACGGCACGCGCGATCCGCGAGCCGCGGGCCTGGCGCGCTGCGGTACCCGGCACGTCGGCCAGGGCCGGCACCACCAGCCAGACCGCGACGAGCACGCCGACCACGCCGGCGACCGCGCCGCCGATCGAGTCGGCCTGTCGCGCCCGCGGCCCCCGCACGCCGAGCCGGAGCCTGGTCCCGGCGATCAGCCCGACCGCCTGGCCGAGGAACGCGCCGGCCATCAGCAACCCGATCCCGATGAGCGCGAGCTCGGTGCGCCCGCTCGACGCGTCGTCGGCCGAGCGGACGACGCCCGGCAGCAGGCGCGCCGCGAGCAGCACGCCCAGACCGAGGCCGGCCCACGACAGCGCCCTCGTGAGCAGGCCGAGCCGCCACCCCGCGAGACCGCCCGCGACCATCATCGCCGCCAGCGCCACGTCCAGCGCGTTCACGGTGGTCCTAGCTCTGCAGCAGCCGGGCGTGGGTGAGGAAGCCGGTGTGCGCGACCATCCGGTGGTCGGGCCGCACCGACGCGCCCTCGACGTGCCAGGTGCGGTTGAGCACCTCGACCGTCTCGGCCAGCTGGAACCCGCTCGAGTCGAGCGCCTGGCGCAGCTGGCTGACCTGCACGATGCTCGGCGTGTAGGCGACGAAGATGCCGCCGGGGCGCAGGACCTTCTCGGCGTGGGGCACGACCCGCCACGGCTCGGGCAGGTCGAGCACGACCCGATCGAGGTCGCGGTGGTCGATGCCCTCGTAGGAGTCGCGGACCTCGACCTCGTAGCGCTCGAGCACGTCAGCGCCCATGAACGACTCGACGTTGCGCTGCGCTCGCGCCGCGAAGTCCTCGCGCAGCTCGTAGCCGAACACCTCTGCGCCGGCCCGCAGCAGCGTCATCGACAGCGCGCCCGATCCGACGCCTGACTCGAACACCCGGGCGCCCGGGTACACGTCGGCCAGCAGCAGCAGCGGACCGAGGTCCTTCGGATAGATGACCTGCGCGCCGCGCGGCATCTTCAGCACGAAGTCGGTGAGCGTGGGCCGGAACGCCGTGTACCGCGCGTTGCGGGTGGAGGTGACGACCGTGCCGTCCTCCTGGCCGATCAGCTGCTCGTGCGGCACGAAGCCGGCGTGGGAGTGGAACTCGCCGCCCTCGGCCAGCACCACGAGGTAGCGGCGCAGCTTGCTGTCCACCAGCAGCACGCGGTCGCCCGCCGCGAACGGCTGCCGCGTCATCTGCGGCCGTCCGTGGGGCGCCCGACGTTCATCGGCGCGGCCGCAGCGCGACCGGCTCGGCCCCGGCGGCCTGCTCGACCAGCCGGCAGAACGTGCAGATCTCCGTCGCGCTCGGCGAGCCGCAGCGCTCGCACCGACCGAGATCGGCCTTGCCCTCCCCCTCGGCGACGCCCGACGCGAACAGCTCGGCGGCGCGATCGAGGAAGCCGAAGTAGAAGGCGTGCTTCGTGCCCGGCGAGGACCGCTCGACGCCGTCGAGCGCCTCCTTGTAGCCGAGGTGGCGGTTGCCGGCGGCCATGGGGCACTCCTCGACCACGTAGTCGAGGCCCTGGAGCACGCAGTACGCCGCGGTCTCGCGCTCGGCCAGGCGCACGAGCGGCTTCGCCTTGCGGGGGAAGCCGTCGCCGGCGGGCAGCACGGGGAGCTGGCGGGCCAGGTAGTCGTTCTGCCAGCGCAGCACGTTGCCGAAGAGCACCGCCGCCTCGTCGTCGAGGTTGTGGCCGGTCACCACCACGTCGTAGCCGCCGTCGCGAGCGGCCTGGTCGAACAGGTGGCGCTTGGTGAGGCCGCACGCCGAGCACGGCACCCGACGCGACGCGTGCGCGGCGGTCGGCACGTCGAACCCGTAGTCGTCGCGCAGGTCGATGCGCTGCAGCGCCACGCCCTTCGCCTCGGCGTACGCGACCGCGTAGCTGGTCGACTCGTCGCTGTACTCGCCGATGCCGAGCCCGATCACGAGACCGTCGGCCTCGTAGCCGAGGTCGAGGAGGAGGTCCCACAGGGCCAGCGAGTCCTTGCCGCCCGACACCGCGACGAGCACCCGCTCCCCCGGCCTGATCATGTCGAAGTCCGCGATGGCCTTCGCCACCTGGTCGCGGCACAGCCGCAGGAAGTGCTCCCGGCAGAAGTTGGCGTTGTGGCGGCGGACGTCGATGATCGCCGGCCCGCGGCAGACCCTGCACTTCACAGGGCGCCTCCCGAGATGACCGGCCGGACCTCGACCTGGTCCTCGTCGCGGAGCATCGCGTCGCCGGGGATGAGCGTGTCGCCCCTGATCACCAGCACCTGGTCGCGGTGGTAGCCGAGGCGGTCGAGCATGGCGACGATGCTGATCGGGCCGGCGACCTCCACCTCACGACGCGGGTTGCGGAGCAGGACCTTCACGAGGTCCCATTGTTGCCGCTCGGCTCCGAGCTAGCGGTCGAGGGTCGCCCGGTTGTTGGAGATGATGATCCGCTCGCCCGGCTTCAGCTCCTCGCTGAACACCAGCTCGGGCTCACGGCGGGCCATCCGCTTCAAGGTCGTGTAGCCCCACGTCCCGACCGCGACCGCGGCCCACCCGCGGCTACCGCCGAAGATGCCCTTGCGGACGCCCTGGCGACGGAGGGTGCGGACGATGCGGCCAACGGGAGGCGCGGTGACCGTGCGGTCCTTCGGGGCCATCAGAGACGCCGCACCTCGATGAAGGTCGTCTTCTTCTTGCCGCGCCGCTTGCCGAGCATGAAGACACCGAGCACGACGACGACCGCGATCACCGCGCCGACCGTCACGGCCATGCCCTTGGCCGATTCGGCGGTGTCGTCGATGTCGCCCTTGATCTCGCGGAACTTCGCCTCGATGTCGTCCCGGGTGATGTCCTGCGACGGACGGGTGTCCTCAGCTCCGCTCACTGGCTGGCTTCCTCCTGATGAGCTTGAGGGACACGACCGTCAGCAGCCCGCACACGACGAGCGCAGCCATGTAGGGGACCCAGCTCCAGTTCCCGTCGAGGAGGTCGCGGGTCTCGACCTGCACGAGGCGCAGCACGCCGACGGTGAGCAGCGTCCCGGCGATCCCGAGCACCAGCGCGGCGGCGCTCCCGTAGCCGACGAAGCGCCCGAGGCTCCTGATCGGGTCGATCGTCTCCTGCTGGGCGTAGTTCTTGAGCAGCTCGAAGAGGTCGCTGACGACCTCGGTCGTGCTCTTCTCGTCGGCCGGGGCCGGCTGGGGGGACGCCATGAGGAACCTCTTCTACCCCAAAGCGAGCCGTTGTGTGAGCACGTCGATCTCCTCGGTGAGGAGCTCGACGGCCAGCTCGAGGCGTCGATCGGCCCCCGGCGCGGCCAGGAGCCGCTGCTGGTCGAGCGGTCCGAGCGGGGCGAGGGCGGCGACGTGGAAGGAGCCGAGCTCGGGGTCGTCGGCCAGCTCGACGGTCGAGGGAACCGTCGACTCGCCGAGCTCGCTCCGCAGCGCGAGCGCCCGGCGCAGCAGGCTCACGGACTCGGTGTAGGGCTCGTCGAGGTCGCGGTCAGGCGGGCGGTCGGGCCAGGAGGTCGCCACCGCGCGCGGATAGGGGTCGTCGGGCAGCCACTGCTCGACGTCGATGCGACCGATCCCCACCGACGCGACGACCCAGCGCCCGTCGGGCAGCTCCTCGGCCTCGAGGATGCGGGCCATCGTGCCGATGTCGGTGCGGACGTCGTCGCCGCCCACCTCGCTTCCCCGCTCGATCAGCACGACGCCGAACTCGCGGTCGCCCGCCAGGCAGTCCTGGACGAGCTGGCGGTAGCGCGGCTCGAAGACGTGCAGCGGCAGGATCTGGCCCGGGAAGAGGACCATCCCCAGCGGGAACATCGGGCTCGGGTTCACGACTGCGGACCCACCGCCTTCAGCGCCGGGCCCTGCGGGTACACGACGAGGTCGCCGCCCAGGGTCTCCTGCAGCTTCAGCAGCTGATCGTTCACGTACTCGCCGTTCGCGATGTAGGCGAAGGTGAGCACCGGTCCCTGCTGCGCGTTCACGAACCCGGTGAGCGCGGTCACCGTGTTGAGCGTGCCCGTCTTCGCGCGCAGCCGCTCGCGCGCCGGGCTCTGGAGGAAGCGGCCGGCCAGCGTGCCGGTCTTGCCGGCGATGGCGAGGCCGCTCGCGAGCACGCCCCTCGGACCGCCCTGGTCGAGGATGTTCATCAGCAGGCGGCAGCTCACCCGGTTGTGCTCGTCGAGGCCGGACCCGTCGGTCGCATGGGTGCCGGGTCGGGCGAGGTGGAGCTTCTCCATGGTCTTCGTCACCACCGCGACGCCCGCGTTCGTCGTCGCCGCGCCGCCGGCCTTGCGGCCCATCTCCTTCACGAGCAGCTCGGCGGTCTGGTTGTCGCTCTCGGTCACGAGCTGGTCGACGACCTGACGCATCGGCACCGAGTCGATCTCGGCGATCCGCTCGTCGTCCTTGGGCGCGGTGCCCGCGGCCGCGCCGCCGGTGACGGTCACGCCGCGCGCCTGCAGCAGCGCGATGAGCTGCTGCGCCGCGTACACCGGTGGGTCGGTCGCCGGCGTGCTCTCGACCGTGCCCTCGCGCGACTGGTGCTCCGGCCAGGACTGGAACGCATCGTTGACCGACAGCGCCGACAGCGGCCCGACCTGGCTCTGCTCCGCGTAGCGCGCGGGCCACGCGTCGGGGTAGCGGTCTGAGTCGTAGCGGCTCTCGTCGCCGACCACCCGTCCCGTGATCCGGTGCACACCGGCCTTCACGACGCGGTCGGCCAGATCCTCGAGCGAGGTGCGGATCTGCGGCTGGTTCTGGAAGTGCTCGACGTACGCCTTCGTGGCGAGGAGCGGGTCGCCCCCGCCGACGAGGTAGAGGTCGCCCTGGACCACCCCGTCGGACGGCTTGCCGGCCGCCACGACGCGCGTCTGGAAGCGGGTGTCCTGGCCGAGCACGTCGAGCGCGGCGATCGACGTCACGAGCTTCTCGGTGGAGGCCGGGGTCATCGGCGCGTCGGGGTGGTGCTCGTAGAGGACCCGCCCGCCGACCGACACGGTCAGGCAGGTGTCCGACGGGGAGTCGGCGATCACCTGGTCGAGCTGGTCGTGCAGCGCCGCGTCCGCGATCGGTGCGACGAGGTAGGGCGCGAGCCGTCGAGCCGACAGGAGCGGCGTGGTCGGACCCTTCGGCGGATGGCTGCCGCCCTTCGCCGCAGGCACGCCGGAGCCGGCCTGCGCGGCGGCCCAGAAGAAGAGCAGCGCGACGAGCGCGAGGACGGTCGGGACGACGAAGCGGCGCTGCTTCGGCTGCATCAGCGGAGCGGCAGGCCTCTCCGCTGCCGGTGCTGCGCGCGCCGCCACAGGTGCTCCAGCGCGACGACGGCCCGGTTGGCGGACGGGTAGCAGAGCCGCCCTGACGCGCGCACGGCGGCGGGCCCCGGGTTGTCCGGCGCAGCCACCGCGAGCTCGGTCGCGACGAGGATCGGCTTGCCGGTCCGCTCGGAGACCTCGGCCGCTGCCGCGGCGAAGCGGGCGTCCTGACGCTCGTGGTAGGCGACGATCCGCTCGAGGCCGTGGTCGGGGTAGAACGGCCCGCTCCGCATCATCTCCGCCTGGTTCGACTGGATGCCGAGGCCGAGTTGGATCACCGCGTCGACGTCGGGGTGCCCGGCGATCAGCTCGAGCACCTGCGGGATGGTGTCGCGCGTCTCGCCCCCGGCGAGGTCGACCGGGTTCGAGCGGCTCCAGCGCGGCGGCAGCAGCTCGTCGATCGCGTCGTGCAGGTCGCGCGGCAGGTCGGCGAGGACGAGCGAGCTCTTCGTGATCGCGTCCGCGGTCACCACGCCCCACCCGCCCGCAGTGGTCATGACGACGACGCGCGGTCCGGCCGGGAGCGGCTGCGTCGCGAACGTCGCCGCCGCCTCGAACGCCTCCTCCACCGTCGCGGCGCGCGTGACGCCGGCCTGGCGGCACATGCCGTCGAACACCCGGTCGTCGCTGGCGAGCGAACCGGTGTGGCTCGCGGCGGCGCGTTGGCCGCCAGCAGTCGCGCCGCCCTTCACCAGCACGAGCGGCATGTCCTCGGCGACGGCCCGCACCGCGTCGAAGAAGGCGCGGCCGTCGGCGACGCCCTCGACGTAGGCGAGGCCGACCGACGTCTCGGGGTCCGCTGCGTACCACGACAGGTAGTCGGGCACGGTGACCGCCGCGGCGTTGCCCGCGCTCACCGCCCGGCTGATGCCGACACCCGTCTGCACCGCGTAGTTCAGGAAGGACGAGACGAAGTTGCCCGACTGGCTGGCCACGCCGATGTGCCCGGCGGGAGGGAACGGAGCGACGATCTGCGCGCAGAGCAGCGAGGGCGTCGACACCACGCCCTGCCCGTTCGGCCCAGCGAGCAGCAGGCCCAGCTCGTCGGCCAGCGCGACCAGGTCGGCTTCGGCCCGCCGCCCCTCGTCGCCGGCCTCGCCGTAGCCGGCCGAGGTGACGAACGCGGCCTTCACGCCCTTCGCAGCGCAGGCCCGGAGCAGGTCGGGGTTGGCCGCGGCCGGCGTGCAGACGAACACGAGGTCGGCCTGGCCGTCGGGCAGCTCGTCGATCGATGCGACCGAGCGCACGCCGAGGACGTCCGCGCCTTCGCGGTTGGTCGCGAAGACCGCGCCCCGGTACCCGGAGGCGAGCAGGTTGTGCAGGCTGACGAACCCGAACTTGCCGGGGTGGGTCGAGGCACCCGCGATGATCACGCCCTTCGGATCGAAGAGCGCGCGGAAGCCCTCCTCACGCGTCGTCATGCACGTCCTCCGACCCCGCCCGCCGCCCCAGCGGTGCCGCCTGCGGCAGCGCCGGTCACCGCTCCACCTCGACCAGCGCGTCGACGGCGATCGGGCGGCCGTCGACGACGATGAGCGGGTTGAGGTCGGCCGACACGATCGTCGGGTCGGCCTCGGCCGCGGTCGAGAGCGCGAGCAGCACGTCGGCGAGGGCATCGCGATCGATCGCCGGCTCTCCGCGGAAGGGGCCGAGGAGCGCCTGGGTGGCGAGGTCGTCGATCATCTCCTCGGCGTCGATGCGCGAGATGGGGACCAGCCGCAGGCTGACGTCGGCGACCGCCTCGGCCAGCACCCCGCCGACCCCGACCATCACGGTCGTGCCGAACTGCGGGTCGTCGGCCAGGCCGGCGATCAGCTCCCGCTGGCCGCGTAGCATCGGCGCGACGAGCAGCGCCACCTCACCGTCCTCCGGCGTGGCCGCGGCGAGCAGCTCGGTAGCCGCGATCCGGGCGGCCGACTCGTCGGCGACACCGAGGCGGACGAGGCCGCGCTCGGTCTTGTGGGCGATGGCGTCACCGGCCAGCTTCACGACGACCGGGAACCCGAGCTCCGTCGCGGCGGCGACCGCGTCGTCGACGCCGGCGACCACCCGCTCGGGCGCGATCGGCACGCCGTGCGCGGAGAGGAGGGCCTTGGAATCGGGCTCGGACAGCGTGCGGCTGCCAGTCCGCGGCGGTTCGGGCACGGCTGCCTACCCTACTCAGCGATGGTTCTCAGCCTTGGTCGGTGAGCTTCTGCCCGAAGGGGCCGTGCGGGGCATCGTCGAAGGCTTCTACGGCACGCCGTGGTCGTGGGACGACCGCGTCGAGGTGGGTCGGTACTGCGCGGCGCGCGGCATGACGCACTACGTCTACGCGCCGAAGGACGACCCGGCCCACCGCCAGCAGTGGCGCGAGCTGTACGGCCCCGAGGAGCTGGCCGGCTTCGAGGCGGTGATCGAGGAGAGCGGGCTCGTGCTCGGCTTCGGCATCTCGCCGGGTCTCGACATCGACGCGTACAGCTACGACGACCGCGAGGCGCTGCACGCCAAGGTCGACCAGGTGGTCGAGCTCGGTGCCGGCCTCGTGATGCTCGCCCTGGACGACATCCCCTTCGATCCGGCCGGTGGACCGAAGCACGCGGCGCTCGCGCGCGACCTCGCCGAGCACCTCGCCGGCCGGGCCGAGGTGATCCTGATCCCCACCGAGTACGTCGGCATGTCGAGGACCCGCTACCTCGACGACCTCGCCCGCCTGCTCCCGCCGGAGATCCCGATCGGCTGGACCGGACCGGCGGTGGTCAACGACTCGATCACCGCCGACGACGCGCGAGCTCGGGCCGACGCGCTGCGGGGCCGGCGGCCGCTGCTCTGGGACAACTACCCGGTCAACGACGCCTCGATGGCCGACCGCCTCCACCTGGGCCCGCTGCTCGGGCGGGACGAGGAGCTGCTCGGCGCCTGCTCCGGCTACCTGACGAACCCGATGGTGCAGCCCCGCTGCTCGGCCGTACCTCTCGCGTCGATCTGCGCGTGGCTGCGGGGCGAGGACCCGGTCGAGGCCTGGATCGCGGAGGCCGGCGCGCTGCGCGTCTTCGCCGAGGCCTGCGACGGTCGGGTGCCGATCGCGCTGGCCGAGGACCTCGTCGCCGAGGCCGACGGACCGCAGTGGGCGGCAGCCGCCCGTCCGCTCGCCGAGTGGCTCGCCGCGGCGGCGGCGTGCGAGGCGCCGGGACTGGAGGACGAGGCGACCGACTGGCTGCGCCAGGTGCACCGAGAGGCCCGGCTCGGGCTGGCCGCGCTGCGGCTCATCCAGGCCGCCCGTCCGGTCGTCACGGTCGACGGCACCGGATCGGGCCAGGTGATCCCACCGCAGCCCGACGCGGCGCTGGCCGAGGCCCTCTCCATCGCGGCGCGCTGGCCCCGGTTGCGGCGCAGCGAGCACACCGTGATGGGGCCCCGGTGCAGCTTCCGGCCGATGCTGCGCCAGCGGGCCGACGGTGACTGGCGCATGGACACCGGCGCGCTGGAGGACGACCGCAACGCGGTCGACGCGATCGTGCGCGCTGCGCTCGCCACCCTCGAGGCGGTGCCCGACGAGCCGGGACCCGTCGAGCTGCTGGTGGAGGGCGAGCGGGTGCGGGTCGACGGGGAGGGCCGCTTCGAGGTCCGCCCGGGCGTCGAGGTGGTCGCGCTCAGCGGGTCGGTGCGCACGACCCAGGTGACGCCGTGCACCCCGCCGGTGCCGCAGGCCTAGACCCGGCCACGAGCTAGGCGGTCGGCTGGAGGGCGACCCGGAAGAGGTCGAGCACGTGGTCGAGGCGGGCCTGGAGGGCGTCGGACCGCATCGGGTCGCGTCCCAGCAGCGCCTCGAAGAACATCGCGTCGGAGAAGTAGGTCAGCAGCGCGCCGTAGCCGGTGAGGATCAGCTGCTCGGGGTCGTGGGCACGGAACCGACCGGCCTCCATCTCCCGGCGGAAGTACTGGACCGCCCGGTCGAAGTGGGGCTTGAGCATGGCGCCGAGGTCGACGCCGAGGTGGGCGCCGCCCTCGAGCGCCTCGCGGCGCACCATGCGGACGAACTCGGGGTTGTCCTCGAAGAAGCGGAAGCCGGCGGTGATCACGAAGTCGACCTTGTTCCAGCCCTCGTGGCCGGGCTCGTCGACCGCTTCCTCGACCCGCTCGGTCCACTCCCCCAGGCTCCAGAGGAAGACCTCGGAGTAGAGGGCCTCCTTCGACGGGAAGTGGTGGAGCAGGCTCGGGCGTCGGATCCCCACCGCGTCCGCAATGACGTTGAGGGAGGTGCCGTCGTAGCCGTGCAGGGCGAACAGACGGCGCGCTTCGAAGAGGATCGCCTCTCGCGTGGAAATCGCCTGATCGGTCGTCCCCACGGGATCGAGGCTAGGTCACGGTGCCCGGCCTTACGCTCCTTTCGTGCCCATCCTGGCTGCTCAGCGGGTCGTGACGCCCCAAGGCGTGCTCTCTCCGGGGGTCGTCGAAACCGACGGTGAACGCATCACCCACGTCGGCCCGACCACCGGCTCGGCGCCCGATCGCGTGCTCGTGCCAGGCCTCGTCGACCTGCAGGTCAACGGCATCGACGACGTCGACGTGGCGAGCGCCGAGGGTGGGGACTGGGAGCGCCTCGACGCCCTCCTGGCGGCCCAGGGCGTCACCACCTGGTGCCCGACGCTCGTGACCGCGCCGCTCGACCGCTACGCGCGCCCCCTCGCCCGCATCGCCGAGGCGGCCGCCCGGCCCGGCGCCCGCCCCGCCATCGCCGGAGCGCACCTCGAAGGCCCGTTCCTCGGCGGCAAGCCCGGCGCCCACCCGCCTGACCTGATCATCCCCGCCGACCTCCGCTGGCTCGAGGACCTGCCGCCGGGGATCGCCCTGGTGACGGTCGCTCCCGAGCCGCCCGGCGCGGCCGACGCGATCGCGGCGCTCGTGCGACGAGGCGTGCTGGTCAGCCTCGGTCACTCCGCCGCGACGATCGACCAGGCCCGGGCCGGGGTCGACGCCGGCGCCCGCCTGGTCACCCACGGGTTCAACGGCATGAGCGGCCTCGACCACCGGGCTCCGGGCATGGTCGGCGCGCTCCTCACCGACGACCGGGTGGCCGTGTCGCTCATCGCCGACCTGGTGCACGTGCACCCGGCCGCGCTGGAGGTCGCCTTCCGCTGCAAGCCGGCCGACCGGGTGGTCCTGGTGACCGACTCGGTCGCATGGCGGCGGGGCCGGGTGGGCGGCATCGACCTCGTCCACGACGGGACGGCGCCCCGCCTCCCCGACGGCACGCTGGCCGGCAGCGCGCTCACCCTCGACCGGGCGGTCGCCAACGTCGTGGCGCACTGCGGCGTCTCGCTGGAGCGGGCGGTCGCCGCGGCCAGCGCCAACCCGGCTGCGCTCCTCGGCCTCGACGACCGGGGCGCGCTCGAGCCGGGCCGCCGGGCCGACATCGCGGCCCTGCATGCCGAGACCCTGGAGGCGCAGGCCACCTGGGTCGGTGGCGAGCAGGTGCACGGGTAGGTTCGACCGGCCATGCACATCGTCGGCGCCTTCTTCATCGAGAACATCGAGCTGCGGCAGGTCCCGGGTCCGTCGACCCGCATCGACCTGACCGGTGTCCACTTCTCCCTCGCCGCGCCGGCCCCCGCGCCGGTGACCGTCGAGCCGCACCTGCTCGTCCTCGTCTACTGCCCGCCGGAGGACGGCGGCTCCGGTGCGCTGGAGGTCACGTACCACCGCGACGGCGAGCAGGTCGCCCGCAACGTCCAGCCGCTCCAGGTCGAGCCGGGCAAGTTCAACTACCGGCTGGTGCGGGCCGAGCTCGCGTTCGAGGACTACGGGACCGTCGAGGCCCGCTGCCGGATCGACTTCGGACCCGAGGTCGTCGTCCCCTTCACCCTGCTCCCCCCGGCCGGCTGACGTGCCCTTCGCTGCTGCGCTCTCCGAGCACCCGCTCCCCGCCGAGGCGGCCGGCGAGGTCCTCGGCCAGATCCTCGAGTCGCTCCCCGCCGAGCCCGACCTGGCCGTCCTCTTCGCGACGGCCCCGATGACCGGCGCGCTCGAAGACGTCGTCGGCGCGGTCCACGCCGTGCTGCGACCGCGCACGCTGATCGGCTCGACCGCGGTGTCGGTGCTGGCCGGCGGTCAGGAGGTCGAGGAGACGACCGCGCTCACGCTGTGGGCGGGCACGACCGGCCCCGCCACGCCGGTGCGGTTGGAGGCGGTGCAGGGCCTCGACGACACGGTGATCGGCGGCCTGCCCGACGACATCGCGCCGGGCTCCACGCTCGTGCTGCTGACCGACCCCTTCACGTTCCCGGCCGATGCGGTCCTGCCGGACCTGGCCGCGTCGGGCGTCACGGTGATCGGCGGGCTCGCGTCGGCCGCCCGCGGACCGGGTGGCAACCGGTTGATCCTCGACCAGCGGCTCCACGAGGACGGCGCGGTCGGCGTGCTCCTCCCTCCGGACCGTGCGGTCGTCCCGCTCGTCTCGCAGGGTTGCCGCCCGCTCGGTGAGCCGATGATCGTCACGAAGTCCGAGCGCAACATCGTGTACGAGCTCGCCGGCAAGCCCGCGCTCGAGCGGGTGCTCGACCTCGCCGCGGCGGCCTCACCCGACGAGCGCGCGCTGATGCAGGCCGGGCTGCACGTGGGCATCGTCGTCGACGAGGCGAAGGACACCTTCGAGCGGGGCGACTTCCTCGTGCGCGGCGTGCTCGGCGCTGATCGGTCGAACGGCGCGGTCGCGATCGGCCAGGAGGTCGAGGTCGGCACGACGATCCAGTTCCACGTGCGCGACGCGGGCACCGCGGACGAGGACCTCCGGGAGATGCTCGGCGCGTCGGGCACGGCGGACGGCGCGCTCGTCTTCTCCTGCAACGGCCGCGGCACCAACCTGTTCGGCCGCCCGCACCACGACGCCGAGCTGGTCGCCGAGATCACGCACGGCCGCTGCGCCGGCATGTTCTGCGCGGGCGAGATCGGCCCGGTCGGCCGGCGCAGCTTCCTCCACGGCTTCACCGCATCGGTCGCCCTCTTCCGCGAAGACTGAAGGTCATACCGGTCGGATTCCGACCGGTATGACCTTCGAACGTCAGGCGGGCAGCGAGACCGACTGGAGCTCGAGGTAGGCCTCGAGGCCTTCGGGGCCGAGCTCGCGGCCGAGGCCCGAGCCCTTGAAGCCACCGAACGGGCAGCCGAACTCGAGCATGAAGCCGTTCACCGCAGTGGTGCCGGTGCGCACCCGGCCGGCGATCTCGGTCGCGGTGTCGACGTCGGCGCCGTAGACCGAGCCGGACAGGCCGTAGTCGGAGTCGTTGGCGATCGCGACTGCGTCGTCGACGTCGTCGTAGGGGATGACCGACAGCACCGGGCCGAAGATCTCCTCCTGCGCGATGCGCATGGAGTTCTTCACGCCGGAGAAGACGGTCGGCTCGACGAACCAGCCCTTGGGCTGGCCGGCCGGGCGGCCGCCGCCGACGACGACCTTCGCGCCCTCCTCGCGGCCCGAGGCGAGGTAGCCCTCGACCCGGTCGCGCTGGCGCTCGGCGGTGAGCGGGCCGATCTCGGTCTCGGGGTCGAGCGGGTCGCCGACCTTGAGGTTGCCGACCGCCTCGGCGATCGCGTCGACCACCTCGTCGTAGCGATCGCGGCTGGCGAGGATGCGGGTCTGCGCGACGCAGGCCTGGCCGTTGTTCATCGTGCCGGCCGGTACCAGCGCGGGCACGACCTGGCTGAGGTCCGCGTCGTCGAGGATGATCGACGCCGACTTGCCGCCGAGCTCGAGGGTGACCCGGCGCAGGCGCTCGCCGCACAGCGCGGCGATCTTGCGGCCGGCGGCGGTGCTGCCCGTGAAGGCGATCTTGTCGACGTCGGGGTGGGTGACGAGGTGCTCGCCGACCTCACGGCCCGCCGGCACGATGTTGAGCACACCGGCCGGGATGCCGACCTCGTGCGCGATCTCCGCGAGCACCTGCGCGTCGAGCGGCGTCTCGGGAGCCGGCTTCAGCACCATCGTGGCGCCCGCGACCATCGCCGGCGCGAGCTTGAGCATCGTCGTGAAGAGCGGGACGTTCCACGGCACGATGCCGCCGACCACGCCCACCGGGAGCTTGCGCACGAGGGCCTTGTTGCCCATCGTCCCGACCCGCTCCTCGCTGAACGTGTACTCCTTGGCCAGCCCGGTGTAGAAGTCGGCGACCATCGTCGAGGCGAAGACCTGGCCCATGATCCCCCACGAGTACGGCGAGCCGTTCTCGTTCGTGATCAGGCGGGCGATCTCGTCGGCCCGGGCCTGGATGGTTGCCGAGAGCGACGACAGCAGCTGCGCCCGCTCCTCGGGCGCCATGCGCGTCCACTCGCCGGCGTCGAAGGCGGTGCGCGCCGCGGCGACCGCCTTGTCGATGTCCGCGGTCGTGCCCTCGGGCACCTGACCGACCTTCTCCTCGGTGGCGGGCGAGAAGACCTCGATCACCCCGGTCCCCTCCGGTGCGACCCAGTCACCACCGATGTACAGCCGATCCTCGACAGGCATTGCGCGAGCTCCCCTCGTCTGTTCCGGGGGTCAGGGTAGAACACGTTCCAATTCCGGCGGCAACGCCCCCCTCGATTCGGGGCCAGCCGCATGGGCATAGATTGAACCGGTGGATGATGTCGACCTAGAGCAGCGGGCCATCAACGTCATCCGTGGCCTCGCCATGGACATGCCGCAGCGGGCCAACAGCGGCCACCCCGGCACCGCGATGGCCCTCGCGCCGCTCGCCCACGTGCTGTGGACGCGCGTCATGACCTACGACGCGGAGGCGCCCGACTGGCCCGATCGCGACCGGTTCGTCCTGTCGTGCGGGCACGCGTCACCGCTCATCTACTCGATGCTCCACCTCACCGGCTTCGGGCTGACGCTCGACGACCTGAAGCAGTTCCGCCAGTGGGGCTCCCGGACGCCGGGCCACCCGGAGGTGCACCACACCACCGGCGTGGAGGTGACCACCGGGCCCCTTGGGCAGGGCTTCTCCAACGGTGTCGGCATGGGCATCGCCGAGCGCTGGCTGCGGGCCCGCTTCGGTGCCGACCTCTGCGACCACCACACCTTCGTCTTCTGCTCCGACGGCGACCTCGAGGAGGGCATCAGCCACGAGGCCGCATCGCTCGCAGGGCACCTCGGCCTCGGTCGTCTCATCTACGTCTACGACGACAACCACATCTCGATCGACGGTCCCACCGAGCTCGCGCTGAACGACGACGCGGGCAAGCGGTTCGAGGCGTACGGCTGGCACGTGGACCGCCTCGGCGAGGTGGCGAACGACCTCGACGCGCTCGAGGCCGGCCTGCGCCGCGGCATGGAGGTCGACGACGCGCCGTCGCTCCTCATCCTGCGCAGCCACATCGGCTACCCGTCGCCGAAGTACACCGACACCGAGCACGCGCACGGCAACCCGCTCGGCGAGGACGAGGTGCGGGTCACCAAGGAGATCCTCGGGCTGCCGGCCGACGAGACGTTCTTCGTCCCCGACGACGTGCTGAACCTGTACCGGTCCGCAGGCCGGGCCGGCCGGGGTGCTCGGGAGAACTGGGAGAAGCGCTTCGACGAGTGGACCGGCGACCGGGCCGAGTGGGAGGCCTGCCTGGCCGGCACCGGCACGGCCGGCTGGGAGGACCTCCTCCCGAGCTGGGGTGCAGGCGACAAGATCGCCACCCGCAAGGCGAGCGGTGCGTGCCTCGAGGCGCTGCTGCCGAAGGTCCCCGGTCTGGTGGCCGGCGGCGCCGACCTCACCGGCAACACCGGCACGACGGTCAAGGACAACGGCGTGCAGTCCCGCGAGGACCCGGGCGGCCGGCAGCTCCACTTCGGCGTGCGCGAGCACGGCATGGGTGGCGTGATGAACGGCATGGCGCTGCACGGCGGGCTGCTGCCGGTCGGCGGCACGTTCCTCACCTTCAGCGACTACATGCGGGGCTCGATCCGGCTCGCCGCGATCAGCGAGGCCCACGTCATCTACTCCTTCACCCACGACTCGCTCGGCCTCGGCGAGGACGGGCCCACGCACCAGCCGGTCGAGCACCTCGCTGCGCTGCGGGCGATGCCGGGCCTGACCGTCATCCGGCCCGCCGACGCGAACGAGACCTCGGCCGCCTGGCGGATCGCGGTCGGGCGCAAGGGTCCCGTCGCGATGGCGCTGAGCCGCCAGGACCTCCCGGTCCTCGAGGGCACCTTCTCCGACGGCGTGGCCAAGGGCGCCTACGTGCTCCGCGCCGTGTCGGGTCGTTCGCCGGACCTCGTGCTCGTCGGCACGGGCGGCGAGGTGTGGGTCTGCGTCGAGGCGGCCGAGCGGCTGCTGACCGAGGGCGTCGCCACCCAGGTGGTCTCGATGCCGAGCTGGGAGCTGTTCTCGGAGCAGTCCGAGCGCTACCAGGACGATGTGATCCCGCCCGACGTCGCCACGCTGGCCGTCGAGGCCGGGGTGTCCTTCGGGTGGGACCGCTGGGCCGACGCCGCGGTGACCGTCGACCGCTTCGGCGCATCCGCGCCGGGTACGACCGTGTTGGAGAAGCTCGGGTTCACCGACGAGAACATCGCAGCGCGCGCCCGCGCGCTGCTGCGGAGCGAGCCCGCCAGATCGAGCTGAAAGGAGTCCGTCGTGTCCGCCGCCGAGAACCTCACCCCGCTGCGACTGCTCTCGGCCCTCGGC
>JAFBAD010000039.1 GCA_019247975.1 Acidimicrobiia bacterium | reverse complement strand
GCCCGGTCGGCCGCGACCCGTCCGGTCACCGGCACCGTGCCCGAGGTGGGCAGCACGTCGAACCACTTCGGGCCGTCGATCATGGCCTCGGGCGGGATGCGCCGGGCCCGCACGGCCTTCAACATCTCGTACGCATTGACCCGGCCGTAGCCGAACGTCGCGTCCCAGCCCTTGGTGGTCGGGTAGCGCACCGTGTCGAGCAGCAGCGACCCGTTGGGCGTGCCGAAGTTGTTCGCCGGGTCGACCTCGGTGGGCGTCGAGAAGTCGATGTCGTCGGCGGTCGACCGCACGATCTGCATGACCTCGTTCGCGGTGAGCACGTTGCGCCCGGGTCCCGCAGCGAGCGACGGGCTCGGGGCCACGTGCTGCTGGCGCGCGTAGCTCTCGATGAGACCGACCATGCCGGCCGACTGCCCGGTCGCCTCCGACGAGCACGCGCCCGAGGGCACCGACACGAACGTCCGCCCGCCGAAGTTCGTGCAGCCGTTGAGCGCGAGGTAGCCGTGCACGGTGTCGTCGCCGACGAGGTCGTTCGTCTTCTCGGTCACCGAGTTGACCGTCATCGTGTGCTCGAGCGAGCTCGGCAGGTTCGGGTGCTTCGAGGCCTCGTCGGCCATCGACGCGACGACGACCACCCCTCGCCGGTAGGCGGCGTCGATCGCCTCCTGCGCCTGCCGCGGGTTGTTGATCGCGCCGAGCGCCTCCTGCACGACGTCCGCGCCGCTGTCGAGCGCGAACAGCACGCCCGCGGCGAACCGGCCGCCGTCGGCGATGAACGAGTCGCCCACCCGCACGGGGATGAACCGGCAGCCGGGGCAGTTGCCCACGTCGCCCGAGCCGTTCTCCGCGGCGGTCGAGTCCTCGGCCTCGCCCGTGCCGTGGCCGTACTCCACGGTGTCGAGGGGGTCGTTGTCGCCGTAGAGGAAGTCCCAGCCGGAGATGTCGTCCACCCAGCCGTCGTGGTCGTCGTCCACGCCGTTGTTCCAGCGCGGATCGAGGATCAGGTCCTCGGGATCCGCGACGCCGTTGCCGTTGCGGTCGGCGATCGCACCGAAGTCGGTGACGTCGAAGTGCCCGTCGTGGTTGCAGTCACCGGAGCGGACGGCCGGCCAGCACGGCGGCTGGGCCTCGCCGAGGTTCACGTACGCCTGCGTCGCGAGGTCGGCCATCGCGCCGGCGTCGCGCCACTTGATGCCGGAGTCGAGCACCGCGATGCGGACGTCGTCCTCGCCCCGGGACAGACCCCACGCGAGGTCGACCGCCGAGCCCTCCTGGCCGCACAGGTTCTGCGGCGAGTCGGCGAAGGCCGGGTCGCGCTGCGACGTGCGCTTGTAGTTGGTCCGGTCGTACTCCGCAGGCAGCGACGCAGGCTCGTCGGCCGGCCCGTACCGGAAGTGCTCGCAGTCGAGCCGGTTCCCGGTCGGCGGCGCGGCATCCGCGGGGAGGCGGGCGAAGCCCACCGATGCGACCGCCGCCCAGGCGGCGAACACCACGACCAGCTTCCGCATCACTACCCCCGTGCTCGATTCGACCTGCTGCGCAGGTCCGGCTTCGCCGATCCGGCGCTCATCCCCCGAGCTGCTCCGCCTGGCGGCTGCGCAGCCACGCGCTGTGCTTCGGACAGTAGCGAGTCATTACCCTCCACTTCCTCATGACTGACACCGACTTCGACGTGGTGGGGATCGGCAACGCCCTGGTGGACGTGCTCAGCCACGAGGCCGACGGCTTCATCGACCGCATGGAGCTCGTGAAGGGGTCGATGACCCTCGTCGAGGAGGAACGGGCCGAGGAGCTGTACGGCGCCATGTCGCACCGCACCGAGATGTCCGGCGGTTCCGCGGCCAACACCGTCGCCGGTGTCACCTCGTTCGGTGGCCGCTCGGCCTACATCGGCCGGGTCCGCGACGACGTGTTGGGCACGGTGTTCGCCCACGACCTCAAGTCGCTCGACGTCACCTTCACATCGCCGCGCGCGGGCGACGGGCCGTCCACCGGCCGGTGCATGATCATCGTCACCGCGGACGCGCAGCGGACCATGAACACGTACCTCGGCGCGTCGTCGATGCTCTGCGCGGACCACCTGGATCTCGACCTGATCCGCGCGTCGACCGTGACCTACCTCGAGGGGTACCTGTACGACCGGCCCGAAGCCAAGGACGCGTACCGGGTGGCGACTGAGGCCGCGCACGCCGCCGGCCGCAAGGTGTCGCTGAGCCTGTCGGACAGCTTCTGCGTCGACCGGCACCGCACCGACTTCCTGCGTCTCGTCGCCGAGGGCGTGGACATCCTCTTCGCCAACGAGACCGAGATCACCGCCCTCTACGAGGTCGACTCGTTCGACGAGGCGAAGGACCGCGTGCGGGGTCACTGCGAGATCGCCTGCCTCACCCGCGGCGCCAAGGGCTCGATGATCGTGACCCGCGACGACGAGCACGAGATCACGGCCCACCCGGTCGAGCGGGTGGTCGACACCACCGGCGCTGGCGACCTCTACGCGGCGGGGTTCCTGTTCGGCTACACGCAGGGCATGCCCTACGAGCGGGCCGGCCAGCTCGGCTCGGTCGCCGCCTCGGCGGTGATCGGTCACACCGGCGCGCGGCCGGGTCTCTCGCTCGAGCAGCTGCTCGCCTCGCTCGACGAGTGAGCGCGGGCCCGGGCACCGGGACGGTCGCCGACCCGTTCGAGGCGGCCGCGGCATCGGCCGCCCGTCTCGCCGAGCTGACCGGCGTCGAGCGCCACGACGTCGCGCTCGTCCTCGGCAGCGGTTGGACCCCCGCCGCGGAGCAGCTCGGCGAGGTGGTGTCCGACGTGGTGGTGACCGAGCTCGGCGGGTTCGCGCCCTCGACCGTGCCCGGCCACGCCAGCACCGTGCGCTCGATCCGCTGCGGCGATCGGCGGGTCCTCGCGTTCATGGGCCGCGTGCACCTCTACGAGGGACATCCGCCGACCACCGTCGTGCACGGCGTGCGGACCGCGGTGATGGCCGGCTGCTCGACGATCGTGTTGACCAACGCAGCCGGCGCGATCGCCGAAGGGTACGAGGTCGGGCAGGGCGTGCTGATCGCGGACCACATCAACCTCACCGGCGCGTCGCCGCTGTCGGGGCCCAACCGCGAGGACCTCGGCCCGCGCTTCGTCGACATGACCGATGCGTGGTCGGCCCGGTTGCGGGCGGTCGCGCGCGAGGTCGATCCCGAGCTGGCCGAGGGCGTGTACGCGGGCTTCGCCGGACCGCAGTACGAGACGCCGGCCGAGGTGCGCATGGCCCGCACCCTCGGGGCCGACCTGGTCGGCATGTCGACCGTCCACGAGTGCCTCGCCGCGGTGCACCTCGGCGCCGAGGTGCTCGGGTTCTCGTTGGTGTCGAACCTGGCCGCCGGCCTGAGCGGCGAGAAGCTCGATCACAACGAGGTCGTGGCCGCCGGGAGAGCCGCGGCGGAACGGATGGGCGCGCTGCTCGCATCCGTCGTCCGCCGGCTGTGACGGACCTCGGTGCAGACCTGGCCGCGGCGGCCCGGGAGTGGCTGGCGTCGGACCCGGACCCCGACACGCGAGCCGAGCTCGAAGCGGTCCTCGCGGCCGACGACGCCGCCGGCCTGAGCGAGCGCTTCGGCAGCCGCCTCCAGTTCGGCACCGCCGGGTTGCGGGGCGCGCTCGGCGCGGGCCCGAACCGCATGAACCGCGCGCTGGTCCGCCGGGCCGCGGCGGGTCTGGCCGCGTGGCTGCACGCAGCGCACCCCGATCGCGTCGGCGACGGCGTGGCGGTCGGGTTCGACGCGCGGCACAAGTCCTACGTGTTCGCGGAGGACACCTGCCGGGTGCTGGCCGGTGCCGGCATCCCGACCCACCTGCTGCCCGGCCCGTGCCCGACGCCGGTGCTCGCCTACGCCATCGGCCGCCTCGGCGCCGCGGCCGGGGTGATGGTGACCGCCAGCCACAACCCGCCGCAGGACAACGGCTACAAGGTCTACGACCACAGCGGCGCGCAGATCGTCCCGCCGACCGACACCGAGATCTCCGCGGCCATCGACGCGGTCGGTCCGCTCGAGGACGTGCTGCTCGGCGAGCTCGACGGCCCGCTCGTCCACCGGCTCGGCGGTGCCATCACCGACGCCTACCTCGACGCGGTGCTGGCGATGCTCGAACCGAAGGACGGGCCTGGTGCCGGCGCCGGGGCCGGTCCTTCAGAACGCCGTCCGGTGGTCGTGTACTCGGCGATGCACGGGGTCGGTGGCGCGACCGTGGTCGAGCTGCTGGAGCGGGCCGGGTTCGGCCGGCCGGAGCTCGTCGCCGAGCAGTTCGAGCCCGACGCCGACTTCCCGACCGTCTCGTTCCCGAACCCCGAGGAGCCGGGGGCGATGGACCTCTCGCTGGCCGCTGCGGCTCGGGTGGGCGCCGACCTGGTCGTGGTCAACGACCCCGACGCAGACCGGCTGGCCGTGGCGATCCCGAGCCCCGACACCGAGGGCGGGTGGCGCATGCTGCGGGGCGACGAGGTGGGTGTCTTGCTCGCCGACGCCGTGCTGACTCGGCCGCCGGTGCTGCCCGACGCCGTCGGGCGACCGGTGCTCGCCTGCAGCCTCGTGTCGTCCCAACAGCTCGGGCGGATGGCGGCGGCGGCCGGCGTCGACTTCGAGGAGACGCTGACCGGGTTCAAGTGGATCGCCCGCTCGCCGGGGCCGGACCGGCACCTGCTCTTCGGCTACGAGGAAGCGCTCGGCTACTGCGTCGGCGACATCGTGCGCGACAAGGACGGCATGAGCGCGTTGCTCGCGCTCGTGCGTCGCGTCGCCGAGCTCGGCGGCTCGGGCGCCGCGCTGCAGGACCGGCTCGACGCGCTGTCGCGGGAACACGGGCTGCACGTCACGCGACAGCGGTCGTTCCGGGCCGACGGCCTCGACGGGCTCGAACGCATCGCCGCGGCGATGCGTCGCCTGCGGACCGAATCGCCTCACGAGGTCGCGGGTCGCGCGGTCCTCCGGCTGGAGGACCTGTCCGTCCCGCAGCCGGGCCGCGAGCTCCCGCCGGGCGACGTCGTCGTGCTCCACCTCGACGGCGCGCGGGTCATCGTCCGCCCCAGCGGCACCGAGCCCAAGCTCAAGTGCTACCTGGAGGTGGTCGTCCCCGTCGGCGACGACCTGGCCGCCGCCCGCGCCACCGCCAACGCCGCGCTCGACGCGATCGACGCGGCGATGACCGAGGTCCTCGCCCTCCCCTGATGCGTTTTGCCGCCTGGTTCTCTCCACGCAGGTAGAGAACGAGGGGCCAAAACGGCTTCAGGCGGTGCCGAAGAGGCGGTCGCCGGCGTCGCCGAGGCCAGGCACGATGTAGGCGAGGTCGTTGAGGTGGGAGTCGACCGACGCGGTGACGACCTCGTCGATGAGGCCGGTCGCCTCGAGCCGGGCCAGGCCCTCGGGCGCGGAGAGGATGCACACGCAGGTGAGCCGGCCGGCGTTGCGCTCGGCGAGGATGCGGCAGGCGTGGTCGAGCGAGCCGCCGGTCGCGAGCATCGGGTCGAGCACGAGCACGTCGCGTCCGTGCAGGTCCGGCGGCACCGAGTTCATGTACGGCTCGGGCTGGAACGTCTCCTCGTTGCGGGCCACGCCGATGAACGCGGTCGCGGTCTCGGGCATGAGGTGCAGCACCGCGCCCAGCATCCCGAGCCCGGCCCGCAGCACCGGCACCACCAGTGGCGGGTCGCCGATGCGCACGCCCTCGGTCGGCCCCATCGGCGTGGTGAGGGCCACCGCTTCGGTCTTCACCGACCGGGTCGCTTCGTACACGAGCATCTGCGCCAGCGTGTCGGTCGTCTGCCGGAAGGTCGCCCGGTCGGTGCGCTCGTCCCGCAGGCGGGTCAGGAGCTGCTGGGCCAGGGGGTGGTCCACGACCGTCGTCTGCATGGACGCATCGTGGCACGATGACCGGGTGAGCTCATCCGCCGTCGCGCCGTTCGTCGCGCCGGATGCGATCGGCGATCTGGCGGCCGCGACCGCATCCGACTCGGCGCTGCGCCGCTTCCTGCACGGCCTTCCCGGCGTCGACCAGGTCGGCGCCGAGGCGCGGGCGGCCGGCCTCGCGACGCGCTCGATCAAGAAGGACGCCAAGCGCTGGGCCCTCGACATGATCGTGGCGATGACCGACCTCACCACGCTCGAGGGTGCGGACACCCCCGGCAAGGTGCGGGCCATGAGCGCGAAGGCGGTGCAGCCCGAGCCCGGCGACCCGACCTGCCCGAGCGTCGCCGCGGTGTGCGTGTACCCCGACCTCGTCGCGGTGGCGAAGCGGGCGGTCGCCGGGAGCAGCGTGGCGGTCGCGTCGGTGGCCACTGCGTTCCCGTCGGGCCGGGCCAGTCTCGAGGTGAAGCTGGCCGATGTCGCGAGCGCGGTCGACGCCGGCGCCGACGAGGTCGACATGGTGATCGATCGCGGCGCGTTCCTCGCCGGCCGCTACAGCGTCGTGCTGGAGGAGATCCGCGCGGTGAAGCAGGCCTGCGGGCGCGCGCACCTCAAGGTGATCCTCGAGACCGGTGAGCTCGCGACGCTCGACAACGTGCGGCGGGCCTCGTGGCTGGCGATGGCCGGCGGCGCCGACTTCATCAAGACGTCGACCGGCAAGGCCGCGCAGTCCGCCACGCCGCCGGTCACGCTCGTGATGCTCGAAGCGGTGCGCGACTTCGCGGAAGCCACCGGCACCGTCGTCGGCGTGAAGGTGGCCGGCGGCATCCGCACCTCGAAGGAAGCGGTCCGCTACCTCGTGCTCGTGCACGAGACGGCGGGCGTCGAGTGGCTGCGGCCCGACCGGTTCCGCTTCGGCGCCTCGTCGCTCCTCAACGACGTGCTGATGCAGCGGGCGTTCCAGCGCACCGGCCGCTACCACTCCGCCGACCGCGTGACGCTCGACTGATGGCTGTCACAACCCAGGTTCCGGACCTGGTCACGCCCACGTGGGACTACGCACCCGCACCCGAGGCCCGCACGCTGGCCACGATCGAGGCGAGCTACGACCTGTTCATCGGCGGCGACTTCGTCGCACCGATCGACGGCCGTCGCTTCACCACCGTCGACCCGTCCACCGGCGAGCCGCTCGCCGAGGTGGCCGAAGCCGGCGCGGCCGACGTCGACAAGGCCGTGCGCGCGGCGCGGCGCGCGTTCATCCGCTGGTCCAAGCTCCCGGGTGCGGAGCGGGGCAAGTACCTGTTCCGCATCGCGCGGCTGCTCCAGGAACGATCACGCGAGCTCGCCGTGCTCGAGTCGATCGACAACGGCAAGCCGATCCGCGAGACGCGCGACGTCGACCTGCCGCTCGTCGCCGCCCACTTCTTCCACCACGCGGGCTGGGCCGACAAGCTGGCCTGGGCGGGCTACGGCCCCGACCCGCAACCGCTCGGCGTCGCCGGGCAGATCATCCCGTGGAACTTCCCGCTCCTGATGCTGGCGTGGAAGATCGCGCCCGCCCTCGCCTGTGGCAACACGGTGGTCCTCAAGCCGGCCGAGACCACGCCGCTGACCGCGCTCGCGTTCGCGGACATCTGCCGGCAGGCCGAGCTCCCCGCGGGCGTCGTCAACATCGTGACCGGCGCGGGGGAGACCGGCCGGGCGCTCGTCGAGCACCCCGGGGTCGACAAGGTCGCGTTCACCGGCTCGACCGAGGTGGGCCGGAGCATCCAGCGGGCGCTGGCCGGCACGGGCAAGCGGCTCACGCTCGAGCTCGGCGGCAAGGCCGCGAACGTCATCTTCGACGACGCGCCGGTCGATCAGGCGATCGAGGGCATCGTCAACGGCATCTTCTTCAACCAGGGCCACGTCTGCTGCGCCGGCTCGCGCCTGCTCGTGCAGGAGTCGGTGCACGACGCGGTCGTGGCCCGCCTGAAGCGCCGGCTGCGCACGCTGCGCCTGGGCGATCCGCTCGACAAGAACACCGACATCGGTGCGATCAACTCGGCCGAGCAGCTCGACCGCATCACGGCCTTGGTCGACGCGGGCCAGGCCGAAGGCGCGGTCATGTGGCAGCCCGAGTGCCGGCTGCCCGAGCGGGGCTGGTGGCACGCCCCGACCGTGTTCACCGGCGTCGCGCAGAGCCACCGCATCGCCCGCGAGGAGATCTTCGGACCGGTGGTGTCGGTGCTCACGTTCCGCACGCCCTCGGAGGCGGTGGCCAAGGCGAACAACACGCCCTACGGCTTGTCGGCCGGCGTCTGGACCGAGAAGGGGTCACGCATCCTCTGGATGGCCCAGAGGCTGCGGGCCGGCGTGGTGTGGGCGAACACGTTCAACCGCTTCGACCCGGCCTCGCCGTTCGGCGGCTACAAGGAGTCCGGCTTCGGCCGCGAGGGCGGCCGTCACGGACTCGCCGCCTACCTGCGCACCGGCGCCGACGCCTGATGGCCGGCCGCCTCGACGTCCGCAAGACCTACAAGCTGTACATCGGCGGCGCGTTCCCGCGGTCGGAGTCCGGCCGGAGCTACGCGGTGGCCGATAGCCGCGGCCGCTTCCTCGCCAACGCGTCGCACGCGTCGCGCAAGGACGCGCGCGACGCGGTCGTCGCGGCCCGGAAGGCGTTCGACGGGTGGTCCGGCGCGACCGCCTACAACCGCGGCCAGGTGCTGTACCGGGTGGCCGAGCTCATGGAGGGTCGCCGCGACCAGTTCGTCGAGGAGGTGCTCGCAGCCGAGGGCGGCGGCCGGGCGAAGGCGACCGCCGCCGTCGACGCCGCCATCGACCGCTGGGTCTGGTACGCCGGCTGGACGGACAAGGTCGCGCAGGTCGCGGGCTCGGCGAACCCGGTGGCCGGTCCGTACTTCAACTTCTCGACGCCCGAGCCCACCGGCGTCGTCGCCGCCCTCGCACCGCAGTCGTCGAGCCTGCTCGGCCTGGTGTCGGTCGTCGCGCCGATCGTCTGCGTCGGCAACACGGTCGTCGTGGTCACCTCGGCCGACCGTCCGCTGCCGGCGGTGACGCTGTCGGAGGTGCTGGCCACCTCCGACGTGCCCGGTGGCGTGGTCAACGTCCTCACCGGTCACGCCGCCGAGCTCGGGCCGTGGCTGGCCGACCACCTCGACGTCAACGCGATCGACCTCACCGGCGCGGCCGGCGATACCGACCTGGCCGTCGACCTCGAGGTCCGCGCCGCGGAGAACACCAAGCGGGTGCTCCGGTCCCCGGCCGCCGAGCCCGACTGGACCGCCACCCCCGACGGCCCCCGCCGCATCCTCGCCTTCTGCGAGACGAAGACCGTCTGGCACCCCATGGGCGTCTGACAACCCGAAATTGGCCGGATCAGGAGCGCAGAGCGCGGCTCAACGGGCCAATTTCGCCACGCGGGCCATGCCGAGCTCCTCCGCGAGGGCGGCGGCCCGGGCCAAGAGGTCGGCGTCGCCGAGGACGCGGCCGAGGTGGACGGCGGCCTGCGCCTCGAACGGCGGTGCGCCGATCCGCTGTGCGAGGTCGAGGGCGGCCCGGAGGTAGGCGATCGCGGCCTCGCGATCATCGAGGAGCAGCGCCAGCCGTCCGAGGTAGAGATCGATCGGCGGCGCGACGGTGATCGACCCGTTGCAGCTGAGCCAGCCGGCGAACGGCAGCAGCTGCTCGAACAGCTCGGCGCCCATGCTGCGGTCGCCGAGCTCGCACACCACCTCCGTCGCGGTGACCGCCTCGGCGATCCACCACCAGTCCTCGACCGGCCGGCGGAGGCCACTCGTGGCGAGCCGCTCGCGCGCTGCGTCGAGCTGGCCGTCCTCGACGAGTGCCTGGACGCGGATGTTGCCGATCAGGACGCGCTCGTCGCCGAGGAAGTCGAGCCAGGGCACCAGCTCGCCGAGGCGACCCTGCTCCCGGCGGATGTCGAAGAGGAGCGAGAAGTACGCCTCCTCCGCACCCCACCACACGGTGAGCAGACGTCGGAGCTCGTAGGACCGCTCGTTGGCCGCCTCGGCCTCGTCGAAGCGGCCGGCCACGAGGTGGCGCCGGGGCGGATACATCGCGAGCTGCATCTGGGCCTGCGGGTTCGGGTACTGCTCGAGCACGACCAGACCTCGTGCGTACGTCGCGTCGGCCCGCTCGAGCGCGCCTTCGATCAGGTCGTAGTCGATCCTGCAGGCGAGGCCCGACAGCACCAGCTCCGGTCGACCGATGCGGTCGCCGAGCTCGATCAGCTCGTCGGCCAGCGCCGCCCGCCGGCGGGCCTGGTCCATGTCGTTGAGGATGACGAGTTGGGTGGCGAGGCACTCGCCGACGAGGTGGTCGTCACCGATGCGGCGGGCCATCTCCACCGACTCGTCACCGAGCCGGAGCGCCAGCTCCCGCTGGTCGGTGTAGACGCCGAGGGCGAGGATGCCGAGGACGCGAGCCCGGTCGTGACCGTCGCCCTCGCCGAGCGCGGCGAGCGTGCGCTCGAGGCGCGTGATGACGTCCTGGTGGCGGGTGCGCATGTCGGCCCACGTCCACGTGGTGCCGTGACCGACGAGCGAGAGCGCGGCGCGCGCCATCGACACGACGTCGCCGAGCGCCTCGGCGCGGTCGATCGCATCGACCACCCGCTCTCGCACGCGCGCGTCGCCGGACCTCCCGAGCGCGGTCGCCGCTCCGAGCGCCAGGTCGAGGCGCTGCTCGGGGGTCGACGACGCATCGAGCTCGGCTGTCGTGCACGCGTCGTTGCGCAGCCGGGCCGCCTCGATGACCGCGCCACGCCGTTCGGCCTGCTCTGCTGCGAGCAGCGCGAAGCGGGTGGCCGCGCCGGCGTGACCGATCGCGGCCGCCTGCCCGTGGTGGTGGGCGAGCGAGGCGAGGTGGTCGTCGAGCGCATGGGCGTGCACCACCTCGATCGCGTCCGCGATGCGACCGTGGAGGCGACGTCTGCGCACGGTCGGCAGGTCGACGCTCAGCGTCTCCGCGACGAGCGCGTGCGCGAAGCGGACCTGTTCGCCGCCTGCTCCGGCTTCCTCGACGAGCCCGGTGAGGAACGGCGGTTCGAGCGCGTCGAGCACCGCGTCCGCGTCGATGGCGCATGCCTGTGCCAGCACGTCGATGCCCACTGCCGCGCCGGCGACCGCGGCGACGCTGAGCACCGTGCGGGAGTCGTCGGGGAGGCGCTCGACCCGCCGCCGCACGACGTCGCGGACGCTGGCCGGCACGGCGGTGGTGCTGATCGGCTCGTGCCGTCGTCCCCGCTCCGCGCTGAGGAGCCGTACGAGCTCGGTGAGGAAGAACGGGTTGCCCGAGGTGCGCCCGTGCAACGAGTCGGCGGCCGCTGCGTCGAGGTCGAGTCCGCCGACCTCGAGCGCGAACGTCCGCATGTGCTCGGGGCCGAGCCCGGTCAGCTCCACACGCACGAGGTCGGCGCGGCGGGCGAGCGCGGCCAGCGTCCCTGCCACCGCGGTGCCCGGTTGCGCCTCGTCGGGGCGCACGGTGACGACGACCGCCACCGCGGCGTCGTGCAGCTCGGTGGCGAGGTAGTCGAGCAGGCGCAGCGAGTCGGCGTCGGCCCAGTGGATGTCCTCGAGCACGACGACCAGGGGCTCGTCGGCCGCCGCGCTGGTCAGCAGCCGGCCGACCGCGTCGTACACCTGGAGCCGGTCCGCCGACGCGCCGATGCCCTGGCCGGGTGCGGAGTCGAGCAGCACCCCGGCCGCGCCCGCTCCCTCGCCGGCGATCGCCTGCACGACCTGCCGCCAGGGCCACAGCGCTCCGTCGCTGGCCTGCTCCTGGCTCCGGCCCCACAGCACGCGGGGCGACCCTGCACCGGCGGCGCGGACGAGGGTCGTCTTGCCGATGCCGGCCTCGCCGGAGATGACCGCGAACGTCGTCCGTCCGGCGGCAGCCGCGTCGATCGCGGCCCGCAGCCGGTCGACCTCCTCGGCCCGGCCGACGAGGAGCGGCCCGGTGAGCACAGCCGGCGCCGGGGCCGGCTCGGATGGTGCAGCGGCGACGGCCGCCCGCCCGGCCGCTCGGTCGAGGGACGGGTCGTGGTCGAGGATCTGCTGTTCGAGGCGACGGAGGCCGGGTCCCGGGTCGAGGCCGAGCTCCTCGCCGAGCACGCGGCGCGCGTCCTGGAAGGCCCGCAGCGCGTCGGCCTGGCGGCCCGACCGGTAGCGGGCGAGCATGAGCAGCTCCCACGCCTGCTCGCGCAGCGGGTGGTCGGTCGTCAGCGTCTCGGCCAACGCTGCGGCCTCGTCGGGTCGGTCGAGCGCGAGCAGCGCCGCAGCGCGGTCCTGTTCCAGCACGACGCGCCGATCGGTGAGCCGGCCTCGCTCGGCATCGGCGAAGTCGTCGTAGGGGAAGTCGGCGAGGACCTCGCCCCGCCACTCGTCCAGCCCTCGGGCCGCGTGCTCGAGCGCGCCGGCCGGGTCGCCCGAGGTGAGCGCGTCGCGCGCCGCGTCGGCCGCCCGCTCGAAGCGCAGCGCGTCGAGCCGGTCGTCGCCGACGTCGAGCGCGTAGCCGGGGGGTCGGCTCACGAGCAGCTGCGCAGGCGCGCGTGGCGGTCGATCGGGCTCGAGTACGCGCCGGAGGTTCGACACGTACGCCTGCAGGGACGCGGTCGCCTTCGGCGGCGCGTCCTCGCCCCACAGCTCGTCGATCATCCGGTCGAGCGAGACCGGCTCGCGCCGGTGGGTGAGCAGGAACGCGAGCACGGCCCGTTGCCGGGGACCGCCGAGATCGAGGACCTGACCGTCGCGGCGCACCTCGAGCGGGCCGAGGACGGCGAAGTCGACGACGGACATCGGCAAACTCTAGGAAGCGGTCAGAGCTCGAGGATCAGGTCGACTCGGCCGGCGTCCTCGCGCACGGGACGGAAGCCGGCCGCCTGGAACCCGTCGAGCTCGGCCCGTCGACGCGGGTCGCACGACGCGGTCAGGCGGAGCCGGCCGATCGCCCGGAGGTGGTCGGCGCACCCCTGCAGCAGGCGGGCGGTCAACCCGGCGCCACCGGTCAGCTCGACCAGCCGTCCGGCGCGGCCCGGCGGCAGCTCGACGACTGCCGAGCCGAGCGGCGCGCCGTCGTCGCCGGCCAGGTCCTCGAGCACGACGGTCACGACGCGGCCGTCGGCGGAGGTGAGGACCCTGGTCATCGTCGTCGGTGCGGCCATGTCGAGATCGTCGGCGCGGGCTCATGGAATCGGCTTGGAGCGCCTCCCACGAGGGTTCCAAGGGCGGGAGCGCACGGTGTGGCCACCTTCCGAACCACCTCGACACCAGGGGGAGACCATGGCCGAGACCACGAACACCGATCAGCCGATGCACGAGGACCAGCTGCAGATCTTCCTGC
>JAFBAD010000037.1 GCA_019247975.1 Acidimicrobiia bacterium | reverse complement strand
GGACCGCGTCGGCGCGAAGTACGAAGCCGATCTCCGGGAGCACGACGGCCCCGGCGACCATCGCGTCGTCGTGACGGTGCGGCCGACCCGCGTCAACGCGGTGGACATGAACGCTTGACCCCGACGGGCGCTGAGCCCGGCTGGCATGCTCGCCGCGTGCAGCAGCCGAGCGACGTCCCGCCCATCGACGACTGGAACCGGCTCCTCGCCGGACGCGTCGCGGTCGTCAGCGGTGGCGGCGACGGCATCGGTGGCGCGATCAGCCGGCTCTTCGCGCAGCACGGCGCGCTGATCGAGGTGGCCGAGGTCGATGCCGAACGGGCTGACACGGTCGTGCGCGACATCGTCGCGGCCGGCGGCGACGCGCACGCGTCGGTGATCGACGTGCGCGACGGCGCGGCGGTCGACGCCTTCATCGCGGACGCCGTCGAGCGACGCGGCGGGGTCGACGTGCTCGTCAACAACGTCGGTGACCACCGGCCGTTCGTCGTCTTCGAGAAGTCGGACCCCGACTCGTGGGAGGCGATGTACGAGGTCAACCTGCGGCACGTCTTCGCGATGACCCGGGCGGTCCTCCCGACGATGGTGCGCCAGCACCACGGGGTGATCGTGAACCTGCACTCGGTGGAGGGCATGCGGGGGTACCCGTCCGAGCCCGTCTACGGCGCGATGAAGGCGGCCGTCGCGCACTTCACGACGAACATCGCAGCTCGCTACGGCCGCCACGGCATCCGGGCCAACGGGATCGGGCCGGACCTCACGCAGTCGCCGCAGGTCGACTACCTCTCGGGCTACGAAGACGTCGACGAGCTGTGGACCTCGTGGGCCCCCGTCGGCCGGCTCGGGTGGCCCGAGGACCAGGCGCGCGTCGCGCTGTTCCTCGCGTCGGACATGTCCGCGTTCGTGACCGGCCACAACATCCCGGTCGACGGGGGCACCAGGGCGGGCGGCGGCTGGTACTGGTCGCCGGCCGAGCACCGGTTCGTCAACCGGTCACGCAACCTCTGACGCGAAGTCGCGCACCCGGCGGGCGAAGCGGGCCGGGTCGGCGAGGTGCGGGTAGTGGCCGCCGATGCTCCAGGCCTCCACCTGCGCACCGGGGATGCGCTCGGCCAGCCAGCCCGCGTACCCCGGGCCGGGATCGGCGCCGTGGATCGCGAGGTACGGGGCTCGCACCTCGCGGGCGAACGAGTCGACCAGCGCGTCCAGCTCCTCGGGGGTGGACTCGAGCACGAGGTCCCACACCGCGAGGACGACGTCCTGCCGGGCCCGGGCGTGCTGGTCCTCCAGGTAGCGGACGACATCGGGCGGCAGGCCGATGTCGTCGAGGGAGCCGAACGCGGCGGGGAGCGCCTCCGTGAACCCGGCCCCGCGCAGCAGGGGAGCGAGCGGCTGCACCGCGGCGGCGAACTCGGCCAGCTGCAGCGACTGGTCGACGTTGACGACCCCTCGCACCGGCGCCTGCGCGGCGTAGAGCGTCACGACGGTGCCGCCGAGGCTGTGGCCGATGACCAGCGGCGGCTCGTCGATGCCGGCGGCCGCAACGACCTCACCGACGTCCCCGGCCATCGCCATCGCGGTGCCGTCGTCCGCGTCGGGCGACTCGCCGTGGTTGCGGAGATCGAGGCGCACGCAGCGGAAGTCCGGCGACAGGTGGGGCACCACCGTGTCCCACGCACGGCGGTCCTCGGTGATGCCGTGCACGAGGATGAGCGGCGGGCCGGACCCCGCCTCGTCCCAGGCGATCATTCGTGCACCGTAGGGCCGGCGGGCTCGCCGGCGACGAGGCCGCCGCCGGCGAGCACCACCCCGAGCAGGGCGCTGCCGACCCCTGCTCAGGCGACCGCTTCTCCGAACCAGTCGCCGGCTTCCGCGTCGTCGGGGAAGTTCGGGACGTTCTCGTGGAGGAACCGGTAGTTGGCCGAGGCCGGCCACGGGGAGCTGGGCGGGACCACCGTCACCGAGCCGGCCGCGTCCACGCCGTCGATGTCGTCGAAGGCCGCACCGACGACGAGCGAGGGCTTGCCGTCGCCGTTCGGATCGCTGACCGTGAGGGCGCTGCCCCACTGCTCGCCGTTGGACGGATCGCCCGGCACGCCGGGGCTGCTCTGGCGGAGCACCTTGGCCTTCGTCTTGGCCAGACCGGTCGCGTTGCCGGGGACGTAGGTGACGACTCCGTCGCGGACCGCGATCCCGTCGTCCTGACCCGGCGCACCGATCGCGAGGTCGCCCTTGCCGTCACCGTTGACGTCACCGATCGCGAGCGACGAGCCGAAGTACCCCGAGCTCTGCCCGGTCACGCCGGCGATGCCCATCGAGTCGAGCCGCAGCGTGTACGCGCCGGCCACCTTGGGGAAGGTCCCGGCGGTACCCGGGACGACCACGACCGCGCCCTCGTCGTTGCCCGCGTCCGTCGGGACGCCGATGGCGATGTCGGGCCGCCCGTCGCCCCCGAGCCGGCCGGCGGCGACCACCTTGCCGAACTGCGCGAATGCTTCAGGCTTGTTCGAGATGACCTGCTGGTCGTAGGTGGTCCAGGAGGATCCGAACGAGCCGAAGAACGCGTCGCCCCGAAGGAGGTACACGCGCCCGGCGGCGGTCTTGCCGCCGACGTCCTCACCCGGCGCGCCGATGAGGACGTCGTCATGACCGTCCTGGTCGAAGTCCGCCGCGGCGAGCGAGGTGCCGAGGGCGCGGTGGTCGGTGCCACCCGAGTAGGTGAAGTTGTGGGCGCCGGCCGCGTCGAGACCCGAGCTCGTTCCTGGGATGGTCACCAGGAAGCCGGCGTCGTGCGGAGCGCCGACCACGAGGTCGTCGTGGCCGTCACCGTCGAGGTCCGCCGCGGCGAGGGCGCTGCCGAAGCCGTCGCCTGGCGAGGGGTTCGCGGTGATGCCAGGGGTGGCCAGGCTGAACAGCTGGTTGCCATCGACGGTCAGGCCCTTGGCGCTGCCGTACAGCACCTGGACGGCACCGGCGTCGAAGATGTTGCCGATGTCCTCCTGCGGGACGCCGATCGCGAGGTCGTCGTAGCCGTCGCCGTCGAAGTCGCCGGGCTCGACCACCTGACCGAAGAAGTCCCGGTACTCCGGCTCGCCCTGCACCTGGCCCGTGGCCTGCGAGAACCAGGCCGAGCCGGGCACGTCCAGGCCGGACGCCTTGCCGTACACGACGTGGATCCGACCGGCGTTCTCGAACCCGGACGTGGTCTCGCCCGGCGCTCCGACGACGAGGTCGGCGTAGCCGTCGCCGTTGAAGTCGGCGCCCACGGGGTGGTGCGGAACGGCGCCGGCCGGGTGGCCCACGCCGACGAGGGCTCCGCCGGCGAGGGCGAGGCCGAGGAGCCCGCCGACGACGCGGCGGGCGGGATGACGGTGCTGCGGGGTTGTGCTCATGGCCGGAACGTACGGAAGCCCTGCTCACGACCCCTACGTACCGGCTACGTAGTTCGCGTTCCGGCGTGGGACCCTGTTCCGATGCGGGGGTGGCCGCTGGTGGGGCGGGAGGCCGAGCTGGACACGATCGCCCGGCTCGTGCGTCGACGGTCGGGCGGCGGCAGCCTGCTCGTCGTCGGCGAGCCCGGGGTGGGCAAGAGCCGCCTGCTCGACGAGGTGGTGCGCCTCGCCGAGGCGGCCGGCACCGCGACCATCCGGCTCCACGCCGTACCCGACTCGCACCTCGCCCCCGGCGCCCTGGTCGCGCCGCTCGAGGGTCGGGCCGATCCTCGAGCGCTGATCGTCGTCGACGACGCCCACCACGTCGATCCGGCGTCGGCCGCCGCGCTCGCCCACGCCGTGCACCACGACGGCGTCGCCGTCGCCGCGTCGCTCCGTCGGGGTGAACGGGCGCCCCGAGCGCTCTGGTCGCTGTGGAAGGACGAGGCCGCCACCCGCATCGATCTCGGTCCGCTCCCGGACGACGCGATGGGCGCGCTCGTCGACCACGCGCTCGACGGCGACGTCGACGGGGTCACCCGCCACCGACTCGTGTCGACCAGCGGGGGCAACCCCCTCTACCTGCGCGAGCTCGTCCACGGCTGCATCGACTCGGGGGCCCTGGTCGACCAGGACGGGCTGTGGCGGCTCGACCGGCCCCTCGAGGCGTCGGACCGCCTCGTCGAGATCGTCGCGCTGCGCCTGGCCGGGCTCGACGCGGGCGCCCTCGCGCTCCTCCAGCTGGTCGTTTTCGGCGACCCGTTGCCGCTGGACTGGCTGACCGAGGAGGACGAGCGGGCGGTGGCCCGCCTCGACGAGCACGAGTCGGTCGTGGCGGTGGAGCTGGGCGGCCGGCTCGTCGTGCGGCCCGCGCATCCCGTGTACGCCGAGGCCGTGCGGGCCCGCACCAGCCGGCTGCAGGCGCGGTCGGTGGTCCGGGCCCTGCTGGCGCGGGCCGAGCCTCACCTGCCCGTGCCCGTCCCGGCCCACGACCGGCGGCGCATCGCGCTGTGGCGGCTCGATGCCGGCCTGGAAGCCGATCCGGCCGAGCTGCTCGCAGCGGCCGTCGATGCCCGCTCCGCCGGACACCTGCTCGAGTCGAGGCGCCTCGCCGAGGCCGCGCACGACGCGTCGCCGTCACCGGCGGCGGCGCGCATGCTCGGCCAGGTGCTGGAGACGCTCGGCGCCTACGAGGAGTCGATCGCGATCCTGTCCGCGGCGCGACCGGAGACCGAGCGCGACCGGGCCCTCGTCGGCATGGCCCATGCCGAGGTGCTGTTCCGCGGCGTCCGGCGCACCGGCGAGGCGCAGCGGTTGGCTGCGTCGTTGGAGGACGCGCTGGCCGATGGCGCCTGGCGCGACGAGGTGCGCGCCCAACGGGCGAAGTTCGCGGCGTACTCGGGTGACGCGCGCGTGGCGCTCGAGCTGGCCGAGCCCCTGCTCGAGCGGGACGACGCCCGCCTGCTCTGCCTGACCGCCGGGCCGCTCAGCTTCGGGCTCGCCGGTACCGGTCGGTTCGTCGACGCGGCGCGCGTCGCGCGCGATGCGATGGCGACCCGGCCGACCGTGGCCGACGGCGACCAGATGCCGTTCGTTTCGACGTACGCCGTCCCGCTCGTGGTCTCCCTGGTCGAAGGTGGTTCGATCGACGAAGCCACCTCGTCGATGGAGCGGGCGTACGAGCAGGCGCTGGCGGAGGGCAACCCCGAGGCCCCGGTGTGGATGGCGGCGTCGTTGGCGACCGCGTACGTCGCGGCGGGCCGGGTGGTGAGCGCGCAGCGCATGGCCCGTGAGGCGGCGGCTGCCTTCGGCCTGGTGCGCCATCCGGGCGCAGCATGGCAGCGGTGCACCGGCGCGGTGGCCGCAGCGCTCTCGGGGGACGCGGTAGGGGCGCGCGACTGGCTTCCCGACCAGCTCGACGTGACCCTCGGTGAGGCGTGGATGACCTCGATGCTCGTCCGGGCGCAGGCCTGGATAGCCGCGGCCGAGGGCCGCACCGAGCGAGCCCGGGACCTGCTGATCGCGGCAGCGGACGCGTCGGTGCGTGCGCCGGCCGTCGCACTCGCGCTGCGCCACGACGTGGTCCGGTTGGGTGGCGCCGAGCAGGTGGTCGACGAGCTCGTCGCCGCGGCCGCGTCGATGCAGGGACCGCTCGCCGAGACCAGAGCGGCCCACGCGGTCGCTGCGGTGTCGGGCGATGGGGCTGCGCTGCTCGACGTCGCCACGTCGTTCGTCGCGATCGGCTCGCACCTGCTCGCGGCCGAGGCCGCCGGCGCCGCGGCCCAGGCCTTCGTCGGGTCCCAGCAGGCCCGCAAGGCGGCTGCGGCGCAACGACTCGCGACCGAGCACGCGAGCCGCTGCGAGGGCGCACGATCACCGGCGATGTGGGGACACGTCGAGGCCGGACGGCTGACGCGGCGCGAGCAGGAGATCGCCCGGCTCGCGGCGGACGGCCTCGCAGCGAAGGCGATCGCCGAGGAGCTGCACATCTCCCCGCGCACCGCCGAGACCCACCTGCAGAACGCCTACAACAAGCTCGGCGTCACGAGTCGCGAGGAGCTGGCCACCGCCCTCGGCCACCTCGACGCCTGACCCCCGGGCCTCACGCCATGTGACCCACGCCACTGGTGGAGGACACGCTGCGTGAGCTAAACATGAGTATTCCTATTAAGTCTGGTGAGAAACTCGAAATGAAGCGATCCGCTCCCTTCCTCATCCTCCTGGCCCTGCTCAGCGGCGTGGTCGCCTGCAGCTCGGACGCGTCGACCCGCTCGGGTGCGGCCGACGCCGGACCGACCACCACCGCGGCTCCGGTCACCGTGCCGACCTCGGTGCCGGCCGGGACCACGCTCCGCGTCGGCGATCAGCTCGACTACCTGAAGACGGTCCTGCACCTCGCCCATCAGGACGAGGACCTCCCGTACAAGGTGGCGTACTCGGCCTTCGTCGGCGGCCCGGCGATGCTGCAGGCCTTCCAGGCCGGCGCCATCGACACCGGCTTCGTCGCCAGCACGCCCCTCATCTTCGCCCAGGCCGGCGGCCAGCCGATCCGGGCGGTGGCGGGCTGGGCCTCCGAGCACGGCTCCTACGGCCTCCTCACCGCGCCGGGCCACGACGACATCAAGGGCTGGGCCGATCTGAAGGGCAAGCGGGTCGCCTTCCAGCAGGGCACGGCCGGCGAGGCGGCGCTGCTCCAGGCCCTCGACGACGTCGGGCTGAAGCTCTCCGACGTCAAGGCGGTCAACCTCCCGCAGACGCAGATCACCGCCGCCCTCCAAGGCGGGTCGGCCGACGCCGGCCTCTCGGTCGAACCGCTGACGAGCGTGTACCTCGGCCAGAACCCGACCGCCGAGAAGGTCGAGAAGACGAGCGAGATCACCGACCGCTCGTTCTTCGTCATCGCCAGCGACCCGACCCTGCACGACGAGGCGAAGACCGCGGCGCTCGCTGACTACGTCGGCCGTCTCGTCCGCTCCTTCGTCTACCTGCAGAAGCACCCCGACCTCGTCGCACAGGCGGTGTACGTGCAGACGTACCACCTCCCCGCCGATCGGGCCGCTGACATCGTGAAGGAGAACGGCACGACCGGGTTCATCACGCTCCCGGGGCCGCTGGCGAGGCAGCAGCAGCGGTTGGCGGACCTCTTCCAGGCGAACGGTGAGATCCCCCAGAAGCTCGACACGAGCCAGGAGTTCGACACCCGCTTCAACCACCTCGTGCAGCAGGAGGCGACGTCGTGACGCTCCTCGACGCGCGGGTCGTCGAGCACCACGACCTCGAGCGGCTGCCGACCAGGGCGGTCGCCGACACCACGGTCCGGAGGCGCCAGTTCCCTCGCGGCCTCGAGCGCCTCGCCGGTGTAGTGCTGCTCTTCGCCATCTGGGAGCTCGCGGCGCGGGTGGGTTGGCTGAGCCCCAAGGTGCTCGCCGGCCCGTCCACCGTGCTCACCGCCGGCGTCGACATGGTCCGCGACGGCACGCTCGGCACCGCGCTGTGGGCCTCGGTGCAACGGGTCTTCTGGGGCCTCGGTCTCGGGATCCCGATCGGCGCCGCGCTGGCGCTGGTGGCCGGTCTCTCCCGCACCGGCGACGACATGATCGACGCCAACGTCCAGATGCTTCGGTTCGTCCCGATCATCGGGCTGCAGCCGCTGCTCATCCTCTGGATCGGCATCGGCGAGACCGCCAAGATCAGCCTGATCGTGCTCGGGGTCGCCTTCCCCGTCTACGTGAACACGTACGCGGCGATCCGCTCGCTCGATCCGGGCCACCTGCAGCTCGCCGACGTCGTCGGGCTCGGCCGGTGGAGCCGCATCCGTCGGGTGATCCTGCCCGGCGCCCTGCCCGGCTTCCTCGTCGGCGTGCGCATGGCCACGGCCGTCGCCTGGCTGCTCCTCGTGTTCGCCGAGCAGATCAACGCCCGCAGCGGCCTCGGCTACCTCATGATCCGGGCCCAGACGTTCTTCCAGAGCGACGTCATCGTCGTGTGCCTCGTCGTCTACGCGGTGCTCGGGCTCCTGTCGGACGGACTGGTGCGCCTGCTCGAGCGGACGCTGCTGCGCTGGCAGCCAGGCCGATGAGCGCCGCGGTGCTCGCCCGGGGCGTGCGCAGGACCTTCGCCGGGCGCGAGGTGCTCCGCGGGCTCGACGTGGAGCTCGCCGACGGCGATTTCGTCGCACTGCTCGGACGGAGCGGCTCGGGCAAGAGCACGTTCCTCCGCGCGCTCGCCGGCCTCGACCGCGGGGTCGAAGGCGAGCTGCTCGTGCCGTCCCGACGGTCGGTCGTGTTCCAGGACGCGCGGCTCCTCCCGTGGGCCTCGGTCCTCGACAACGTGGTGCTCGGACTGCGCAGGCGCGACGCGCTCGCGCAGGGGCGGGCGGCGCTGGCCGAGGTCGGCCTGGCCGGCCACGAGGACGACTGGCCGAAGACGCTCTCCGGTGGCGAGGCGCAACGCGCCGCGCTCGCCCGCGCGCTCGTGCGCGAGCCGCAGCTGCTCCTGCTCGACGAGCCGTTCGGTGCGCTCGACGCCCTCACCCGCATCCGCATGCACGCGCTCGTGCAGCAGCTGTGCGGCCGGTACCACCCGGCGGTGCTGCTCGTGACCCACGACGTCGACGAAGCGCTCCTGCTCGCCGATCGCGTGCTCGTCCTCAGCGACGGGGTCATCTCGCTCGACGCGCCCGTCGACGTGCCGAGCCCGCGGTTGCGGGCCGACCGCCAGTTCATCCACCTGCGGTCCCGTCTCCTCGCCGAGCTCGGCGTGGACGAGACCGCCGAAGGCGCGCACGACCCGTTGGTCGTGCGCGCGTGACCTGCTCAACCACGACCCACCTCTCGATCGGAGATCGACCATGACCCTGCTCGCCAACGACCTGAAGCTCGACGTGACCCCGCTGTCCGGCGCCATCGGCGCGGAGATCCGCGGCGTCGACCTGCGTGACCCGCTGGACGACGCGACGATCCGCGCCATCCGCGACGTCTGGCTCGACCGCAAGGTCGTCTTCTTCCCCGGTCAGGACCTCGATCCCGACCAGCACCTCCGGTTCGCCGCGCAGTTCGGCGAGCCGACCGAGGGTCACCCGGTGATCCCCGGGATCGACAGCCACCCCGAGGTGTTCGAGATCGACTACACGGCGTCCCGCGAGCTCTACGCGAGCTACGGCGACATCAGCACGCGGTACCGCGGCATCCACTGGCACACCGACGTCACCTTCGTGGCGCGGCCGCCGATGGGCTCCATCCTCCGCGCCGTCGTCGTCCCGCCGTCCGGTGGCGACACGCTGTTCTCGAACCAGCAGGCGGCGTTCGAGGGCCTGAGCCCGGCGCTGCAGGCGTTCCTCTCGACGCTGACCGCCGTCCACGACGGGCAGGCGCAGTTCAAGGGCGTGTTCGACCGCGTCGGCGAGGGCAAGTGGGAAGGCGCCACGCTGAGCAAGCTCGAGCCGGTCGAGCACCCGGTGGTGCGCACCCACCCGGAGACCGGGGCCAAGGTCTTGTTCGTGAACCCCGGCTTCACCTCGCACATCAAGGGCCTCGAGCGGCCCGAGAGCGACGCGCTCCTCGCCTTCCTCTACGAGCACTCCGTGCAGCCGGAGTACACGGTCCGCTACCACTGGCAGCAGGGCACGATCGGCTTCTGGGACAACCGGGCGACGCAGCACGCGGTCGCCGGCGACTTCGGCGAGCAGCACCGCGTGATCCAGCGGGTCACCCTCCGGGGCGACGCACCTGTGTAGGCGGCGCCGCCGGCAGGCGGCACTGCTGGGGCGGTGGGCGGGGTCGGAGGACGTTTAGGGGCGAGCCTCGGGCGGCACGAGCACGCAGTGCGTGCCGCGGTAGATGGTCGGCATGCACTTGTTGCAGTGGACGCAGAGGCCCTCGTAACCGGCCTCGGTCTGCCAGCGGTTCACGATGTCGGGCTCGCGCAGGAGGGCGCGCCCCATCGCGACGAACTGGAAGCCGTCGGCCAGCGCCTGGTGCACGGTGTCGAGGCGGTTGATGCCGCCGAGCAGCATCAGCGGCATCGACAGCGCGGCCCGGAACTGGCGGGCGTAAGCGAGGAAGTACGCCTCCTCGAACGGGTAGCTCGGCATGAACCGCTTGGCCGTCAGCTTCAGGCCGAGCCGGAGCGGCGGCGGGAACATCGCCGCCATCTCGGCGACCGGCGCCTCGCCCCGGAACAGGTACATCGGGTTCTCGAAGGAGCTGCCACCGGTCAGCTCGAGCGCGTCGAGCGTGCCGTCCGCCTCCAGCAGGCGGGCGGCCTCGACGCTCTCGGCGAGCCACAGCCCACCGTCGACCCCGTCGGCCATGTTCAGCTTCGCGGTGACCGCCACGCTCGTGCCGACCTGGTCGCGGACCGCTTGCGCGACCTCACGCGCGAGCCGGGCCCGGTTCTCGATCGACCCGCCCCAACCGTCGTCGCGCCGGTTCAGCTTCGGGCTGAGGAACGAGCTGACCAGGTACCCGTGACCGAAGTGGAGCTCGATCACCGAGAAGCCCGTGTCGGCCGCGATCCCGGCGGCGACCGCGAAGTCACCGACGATGCGTTCGAGGTCGGCCTCGGTGGCCGCACGGGTGAAGCGAACGGCCTGGGGCGCGAACACGCGTGACGGTGCCAGCCCGGCCTGGCGACCGGCCGCGGCACCCACCGGGCCGGCGTGGCCGAGCTGGATCGCGGCTTCGGCGCCGGCCGCGCGGATGGCTTCGGTGAACCGGCGCAGGCCGGGTGCGGCGTCGGGCCCGACCACCAGCTCCTTCGGCGCGCCCCGACCGTCCTCCGAGACCGCGCAGAACGCGAGCGTGGTGAGGCCGACGCCGCCGTCGGCCACCGCCCGGTGGAAGTCGATCAGGTCGTCGGGGACCTCACGGCCGTTGCCGAGACCTTCGAAGGTCGCCGCCTTCACGAACCGGTTGCGGAGCTTCACGGGCCCGAGCGGCGCGGGAGCGAACGGGTCGATCACGTCGCGGGCTTAGCACCAGCGCGTCCTCGACGAGACGACGCATCGAGCGTCCGGCCGCCCGCATCGGCTCCGGGCTCTGCGCGGCCCGGCTGAGCATGAAGCCCCCCTCGACCGCGGCGACCAGGGTCAGGGCCAGCTCGTGGGCGGCCGCAGCATCGACGCCGGCCCGCTCCAGTCGCGTGCCCGCCGCGGCGATCCAGCTGTCGAACACGTCGGCGGTGGCCCGGCGCAACCGGTCGTTGGTGCTGGCCACCTCGAGCGCGACGGTGCCGATCGGGCAGGCGTCGAGGTAGCCGGTCTCGACCAGCACCTCGGCCGCGCCGTCGAAGAAGTCGCTGATCGCCGCGGCGGGACCGTCGGCCGCGTCGTAGATGACCTCGAACAGCTCGAGGTACGCCTGGCCCGAGCTGCGCACCACCGCGTCGCCCAGGTCCTCCTTGCCGCCCGGGAAGAAGTGGTAGAGCGAGCCGAACGGGGCGGCCGCGGCCGCGGTCACCTGCTTGACCGACGTGCCGTTGTAGCCCTGCCGGCGGAACAGCTCCGCCGTCGCGATGACGATGCGCTGCCGGGTGTCTCGCTGCCTGGATTCGCTCATGGCCCCTCGCTAGAGTGATCGCTCTAGTAGAGCGTCCACTCTAGTCGGGAGACCACCATGGATCGAGGGGTCGAGAGCAGGCGGGAGCACCGCCTGATCCTGGCGGGCTACCTGTTCGCGGTGGGCAGCACGGTCCACATGGTCGACCACCTGCGTCGCGGGCAGGGCAGCGTCACGGCGGAGCTCTACTGGGTCGGGACCGTCGCCCTGGCGGTGCAGGTCGCCGTCATCACCCTCGTGCTCACGCGCCACCGGGTCGCCCCGCTCGCCGCCGCGGCCACCGGGTTCCCGCTCGCGCTCGGCTTCTTCGCCGCGCACTGGCTGCCCCACTGGAGCGGTCTCAGCGACCCGGTGTGGAAGATCGGCTCGTGGTTCTCCTACGTCGCGTCGAGCCTGGAGATCATCGGTGCCCTGGCGCTCGGCCTCACCGGGCTCTCGATCGTCCGGGCTCGCGGTCTCGCCGCCTTCGGTCACCCCGCCGGCGGGACGACGCCGTCGTCGGCGCCCAACCACAGCGCGGCGGTGAGCGCGCCGTAGATCTCCTGGCGAGGCCGCGACCGCAGCTCGCCGAAGCGGTCGAGCCCGTCGATGACCTTGGCCCGGTCGATCAGCTGCCAGGCCGGGTTGGCCGTGTCCTCGACGATCTCGTCGAAGAAGCGGCGCCGCCGGTCGAAGGCCAGCCGGTGGCCGCGAGCGACGAGCGCCTCGGCTTCCGGCGCCTTCGGGGTCGGCGCCTTCGGGACCTCCTGCATCGCCCGCCACTCCTCACCCGCGAAGGGCTCGGCGGCGAGCCGCTGTGACGCGCGCCGGATGAGCTCGCGGTGGGCGAGCTCCCCGCGCCGGTTGTCGCGACCGAGCGCGAGGGCGACCGCGAGGACGGTGGAGGAGTGGAACGGCTGCACCCGGGGATGATCGACGAGCTGCTCGACCGGCCCGTAGCGCGCGCTCGGCGTGAGCCGCGTGCTCCGGTAGGCGTGGTACGCGTCGGCGGGGCTCAGGGTGCTGAGGGCCTCGCCGTGCAGGTGGTCGAGCTCCAGCTGCACGTAGCGACGTGACGCGTCGCCGTCGCGGATGAGGCCCAACTTGTCGTCGAAGATGCGGCGGGCGCAGAAGTCGGCGACCTCCTCCCGCGTCTCCACCCCGTCCGGCAGCGGTCCGATCGCCCGCAGCAGCTCGCCGGGCAGCCCCTGCACCCGCAGGCGGTCCTCCGGCGGGCGAGGCCGGTTCGCGTTCCACATGTTGGCCATACCGCCGGTTCGCTCGACGAACGCGCCGACCGCCTCGGGATAGGGCGTGGTGTCGCTCGACAGGCTGCGCTCGGTGCTGTGGCGCAGCCCGTAGCGCTCCGCGAGGTGGTCGGCGACCTGCACGTCGCCGAGCGACGGCGGACCGACGGTGAAGAACTCGAAGCGGTCGGTGATCCCCGCCTGGAGAGCGAGGGCGAAGAGGACCCGGGTGTCCTTGCCTCCCGTCAGGTCGAACAGGCGTCGGCCGATCGGTGCCTGAGCCGCGGTCCGGATGGTGGAAGCGAGGGCGTCGCCCGCGCGGGTGATGAGCTGGTCCGGGTCGGCCCGGAGGAGCTCGGCGTCGGGGATCCACGGTTGGGACGACTGGTCGACCCGCAGACCGTCTCGGCCGAGCCGGACCCGCTCGCCGACCAGCGCCACCGACACGTCCACGTAACCGGTGAGCGCGCCGACGTGCTGCCGGCGCTGCGCGAGCGAGCACGCGCCGAACGGATCGCGCGCCGGTGCGGTGCCGGCCGGCGCGAGGGCCCACGCGACGAGGCGCGCGTCGGAACCGACCGCCCCCACGCCGTCGCGCTCGCCGTAGTAGAGGAAGCGGTAACCGAGTTGGTCGGTCCACGCAGTCGTCGCCCCTCGAGGGTCGACGGTGATGGCGGCGTAGAGGCCGCTGAGGTGCTCGTCGCCGCGTCGGGCCCGCTGCGCCCACTCCGCCTCCGACGGCCACGTTCCGGTCTCGGGCCACATGGTCCCGACGCACATCGCGATGCCGCGCTCGTCGGCGATCCCGCGCCGGCCCCCGCCGAGGGACGG
>JAFBAD010000035.1 GCA_019247975.1 Acidimicrobiia bacterium | reverse complement strand
TCGGGTAGTGGTGGATCAGCGCGCCGCGCGTGCAGCCGGCCCGCTCGCACACCGCGACCGCGGTCGTGGCCGCCCAGCCCCGCTCGATCAGCAGCTCGACGGCCGCTTCGATCAGAGCTCGCTGGGTGGTGGCGGAGCGCTCGGCCTGGCTCCGTCGCTCCACCGCCAGAGCCTCGCGTACTTACATACATCGGTCAATGTTTGTTCGTGCCGGGGCTCCGTGGGCGAGCCGCCGCAGGAGCCCCGGCACGAACGGTCAACCGACGAGCCCGAGCCGGTCGGCGATGGTGCCGTAGTCCTGAGGCTCGAGGCAGCGGACGGCGACCGCCCGGACCTGCTCGAAGACCTCGTCGGGCGCGCCGGCCCGCAGGCCACCGAGCATCGCGGTGCGCTCCTCGGTGTTCATCGCCGGCAGCATGATCGCGGCGAACGCGAGCAGCTTGTCGAGCGGGATGGAGCCGCGCAGCGCCATGTCCACCTCGAACAGCTCGGCGGTCGACAGGGAGGTGCGCAGCCGCTCCATGACCGCACCCTCCTCGAACGCCATGTGCGCGAGGTACGACGCGGTGAACAGCGCGAGGCGGCGGTACAGGTCGAGACCGGCGGCGACCGCGACCGGCCCCGACGCGGCCACGAGCCCGTCGGCCATGGCCTCGATCTCCAGCAGGTCGCTGTCGATCTCGGCGTGGCCGCTGTCGACGATGGCGTCGAGCCGGGGATCGGCCGCCTGGATCAGCGGCTTGATGAAGTCGTCCTCGTGGCCGTGGTGCGAGTGGAACAGGGACACCAGGCCGTGCACCCGAGCGGCGATCCGGTCGCAGGTCAGCGGATCGTCGAAGTCCGCCGCACCGCAGGCCACGGTCAGGTCGAACAGCGCGTTGCGCAGGCCCTTGTGCACCTCTCGGAAGAAGTCGTAGGGCACCGGCGCGGCTTCGATGGCCTCGAGGATGGCGGGGTCGATGGTGGCGGTCATGGCTGGCTCCTTCGGTCGTTGGCGAGGCGCCGGACGGGCCCCGCAGGTCGATGTGATGACCGTGACAGAACCGGTCGGAGCCGTTTCCTGACCTGTCCGTGCGCGCATCGTGAGAACTTCGTAAGCCCGTAGAATTCGGGCGCCATGCAGTGGGCCGACCTCGCGCAGTTCCTCGACTCGGGCGTGGCGATGCTGGGCGCGTCGGCCGATGCCACCGGGCAGCCGGAGACCTTCCGCATCTGGGGCGCGACCGCCCCCGAGGAGGGGGTGGTGCGGGTCCTCGTGAGCGCAGACGCCTGCCGCACCTTCGAGCAGGTCGGGCCGGGCGCCCGGATGGCGCTGCTGTTCACCGACATCGGCACGTTCCGGTCCCTGCAGGTGAAGGGCCGGGCTCTGGGCGAGCCCCGGCCCCCGGGTCCCGACGAGATGGCCTGCTTCCGCCGCTACGACGAGCTCTTCTCCGGTGCGCTCCAGGGGATCGGCCACCCGCGCCGGCTCGCCACCAGCATCCGGCCGCTGGCCGTGTACGCCGTCGACGTCGAGGTCGACCAGCAGTTCGACCAGACCCCGGGCCCCCGTGCGGGCCTTCCGGCCTGAGCGCGGCGAGGACGAGCACCCACGGCATGGCGACCGATCCCGACCGCATCCAGCTCCGCGACATCGAGGGGTGCTTCGACGGCGTCATCCCGCCCGCCATCGCGACCTCGTCCGCGGCCGGCGAGCCGAACGTCACCCACCTGTCCCAGCTGTACGTGGTCGACGACGGTCACGTCGGCGTCTCGAACCAGTTCTTCGGCAAGACGACCACCAACCTCGCCGAGAACCCCCACGCCGCGGTGCTGGTCACCGACTCCGGTACCTACGACACCTACCACCTCGATCTGCACTACGAGCGCACGGACACCGAGGGTCCGCTCTTCGAGGAGCTGAAGGCGAGCATCGAGTCGATCTCGTCGCTCATGCAGATGGAGGACGTCTTCGCGCTGCGAGGCGTCGACGTGTACCGCGTGCTCGCCGTCCGGCGGATCGCCGTCGGCGCGCCGCCGTCGTGAGCCCGGATCCCGGGTCGTCGCGCCGCACCGCCACCGAGTCGTTGGCTGCGCTCGCGTCGCTGGTCGAGCGGATCGGCCGCAGCGCGAACCTCGACGAGGCGCTGACCGTCGGGCTCGACGCGCTCGCCGAGCTCTTCGGCTTCGAGCACTCGATGCTGCTGATGCTCGACGAGAACCGGACGGCGCTCTACACGATCGCCAGTCGTGGCTACGACCGGGAGGGCATCGGCTCCGAGGTGGCCGTCGGGCAGGGCGTGATCGGCCAGGCGGCGGCCGACGGGCGCGCGGTGCGGATCAACAACCTGCAGCGGTTGCTCCTCTACGCCCGCTCCGCGCAGCAGACCGCCGAGTCACCGGCCCGGCCGGGCACCGAGGTGCCGCTGCCCGATCTCCCCGCGGCGAGGAGCCAGCTGGCGGCGCCCGCGTACGTGATGGGTCAGATCGCCGGCGTGCTCGTCGTCGAGAGCGACCGCCACGGCGCCTTCTCCAAGGACGACGAGCACCTCCTCACGACCGTGGCCCACCTCATCGGCAACGCCATCGACCTCGACCGGGTCGAGGGACCGGTGACCGCCGCACCCGCGGTCTCGTCGGCGAGCGACCGGGTGAGCTTCGTGCGGTTCTTCAGCAGCGACGGCAGCACGTTCGTCGACGGCGACTACCTGGTGAAGGGCGTGCCGGGACGCATCCTCTGGCGGCTCGTCGGCGACTACGTCAACGAGGCCCGGACCGACTTCACCAACCGGGAGGTGCGGCTCGACCCCCGCCTCGAGCTGCCGCCGTTCCGGGACAACCTCGAGAGCCGGCTGACGCTGCTCAAGCGCCGGCTCGACGAGCGCGAGGCCCCCATGCGCATCCACAAGACGGGCCGAGGTCGGTTCCGGCTGGAGGTCGAGGGAGCGCTGCGCCTCGAGCTGGGCGACGCATGACGAAGGGCGCGGTCAACCGGCCCGGGTGAGCTTCGAGATCTGCTTGGG
>JAFBAD010000185.1 GCA_019247975.1 Acidimicrobiia bacterium | reverse complement strand
AGTCGTGCGACCAGCCGATCTGGAACCAGCCGGTGGGCCGCCAGGAGAAGGGCACGTCCACGGCGCGCAGACTACTGCTGCAACTACGAAAGCTCTAGATGTATGACGGCTCCGTAGGATCGAACCGTGCCGGCCCGCTCCACCAGCCCCTTCATCGGCGAGCTCGAACCGATCACGGAGTCCGACGACGCGCTCCGGGCGATCCTCGACCAGGCCGAGCTCCCGCCGCTGCTCCCCGCCCTCGCGTACGCGACCGGCGACATGTCGCTGCTCCGCGAGGACCTCCGGCCCGACCCGCTGATGTTCCTCATGCCGAACGCCGGGCTCACCGACGAGCAGGCCGCGGCCGCTCGCGAGCTCGCGCTCGGCGCGCTCGTCCGCTTCCGCGACGGCGGCTGCGTGGCCGCGCCGGTGCCGTCGGACGACGACGTGCTGCGGATCATGGAGTTCGCCGTCGGCGGCACCGACATGGCTGCGTACCTCCCGCTGCTGGAGGAGGAGCTCGGTCACGCCGGCGAGGACCGCCGGGCACCGACGTGGCGCAAGGACGACGTGGCGCCCGACGTGCCGTTCCGGGTGGCGGTGATCGGGGCGGGCATGTCCGGCCTGCTGACCGCCCACCGACTCACCCAGGCGGGGGTCGACCACGTCGTGTTCGAGAAGAACGACGACGTCGGCGGCACCTGGTACGAGAACACGTATCCGGGCTGCCGGGTCGACAACCCGAACCACGCGTACAGCTACTCGTTCGCGCAGCGCCACGACTGGCCGAACCACTACTCGACCCAGCCGGTGCTCCACGAGTACTTCGGCGCGTGCGCGGACGCGCTCGGGCTGCGCGACACCATCCGGTTCCGCACCGAGGTCGAGTCCGCGGTCTGGTCCGACGAGGACCTGCGGTGGACGCTCACCGTGCGAGGGCCGTCGGGCACCTCGGTCGAGCAGTTCGACGCAGTCGTGAGCGCGGTCGGCCAGCTCAACCGGCCCAACCTGCCGACCACGATCCCCGGCTACGGGAGCTTCGAGGGACCCGCCTTCCACTCGGCCCGCTGGGACGCGTCGGTCGACCTCGCGGGCAAGCGGGTCGCGGTGATCGGCACCGGCGCGAGCGCGATGCAGCTCATCCCCGAGATCGCGCCGACGGTCGGCGAGCTGCTCGTGTTCCAGCGCACGCCGGCGTGGATGGGGCCGACGCCCGACTACCACGACGAGGTGTCCGACGCGCTGCAGTGGCTCTACGGCCACCTGCCCTCCTACGCCGAGTGGAACCGCTTCTGCATCTTCTGGCGGCTCGGCGACGGCGCCATCGCCGGCGTGACCGTCGACCCCGAGTGGGACGGCAAGGGCGAGTCGGTGAGCGTGATCAACGACATGATGCGGCTCATGCTGACGGAGTACGTCGCCGCGGAGTTCGCCGGCCGGCCGGAGCTCGCCGACGCGTGCACGCCGCACTACCCGGTCGGCGCGAAGCGGATCGTGCGCGACAACGGCATCTGGGCCCGCACGCTCACCCGCGACAACGTCCGCGTGCTCGACGGCGGCGGCATCCAGGCGATCACCCCGAAGGGCATCGTCACCGCCGACGGCACCGAGGAGGTCGTCGACGTCATCATCTACGGCACCGGCTTCACCGCGTCGAAGTTCCTCACGCCGATGTCGGTCAAGGGCGAGGGCGGCCTCGACCTGCACGAGCACTGGGCCGGCGACGCCCGCGCCTACCTCGGCGTGACGATCCCCCACTTCCCGAACCTGTTCTGCCTATACGGGCCGAACACGAACATCGTCGTGAACGGCAGCATCGTGTACTTCTCCGAGTGCGGCGTGCGGTACATCCTCGGGCTGCTCGGCCTGGTGCTGGCCCGCGGCGCGAAGGCGGTCGACGTCCGCCAGGACGTGCACGACCGCTTCAACGTGCAGGTCGACGCCGAGAACCGGCGCATGGCGTGGGGCGCCTCCGAGGTCAACAGCTGGTACAAGAACGACCACGGCCGCGTCGCCCAGAACTGGCCGTTCACCCTGCTCGAGTACTGGCAGCGCACCCAGTCCCCCAACCCCGAGGACTACGAGCTCCTGGGCTGACCTCACGGCGTTCCTGCGTGCGGATCTCTGGCGTACGCCAGAGATCCGCACGCAGAATCGCTTACTGCAGGTCGTCGAGGAGCTGGCGCAGCAGCGGCGCGAACAGGATGAGGTCGTCGGGATCGTCAGGCACCCCGTCCTGCAGGCCGAAGGCGACGCTGCGCAGGCTCATGCGGGCGAGGATGATCCCGAAGCGCAGGCCCGACAGCGCCTCGTACCACGCGAGGTCCTCGAGCCGGTCACCCCCGAGGCGCTCGTAGGTCGCGGCGGCCGAGCTCCGTTCGAACATCGCGGGCAGCGGCGGCAGCCCGGCCAGCTCGGCCATCGACACCCAGAAGCGCTGGAAGAACGTGGCCCAGGCGACGTCGATCTCCGGCGGCCCGAGCCCGGCCATCTCCCAGTCGAGGATCCCGACGGGCTCGAAGTCGCGGTAGATGATGTTGCCGGGCCGGGCGTCGCCCCAGTTCAGGACGGCGCGGTCGGTGTCCGGCAACGTGGCGGCCAGCACGTCGAAGGCACGCTCGAGGATCGGCACCTCGTGCTCACCGCGCGCCCAGTCGTAGTAGCGGCGATGCTCGGCCAGCTGGCACGCGAGCGGGGTGGCGCCCGGGGCCTCCGATCGAAGGAACGCGGTGTCCTCGTCCGACCCGATGCGATGCAGCTCGACCAGCACCGCGAGCGTCGAGGCCTCCATGCGCTCCCAGTCCGCGGGGGTGCCGCGCCGGAACCAGCTCTCGGGATCCATGAGGTAGTTCGGCGTGTCGAGCGGCACGAGTCCCTCGATGGCGCGCATCACGATGAACGGCACGCCGACCCATTCGTCGGACTCCTCGTGGTGCACGACCTCCGGCGCCGGCACCGACGTGCGCCGGCGGACGAGCTCCATCACCCGGCGCTGGCGCTCGAGGTCGTAGGTCGGGAAGGTCTGGTAGGCGTCGGGAGCGGGCGCGAGTCGCGCCACGAGCTCCTCGCCGTCGAGGCAGAAGCGCACCGAGTCGCTGGACATGCCGTTGTCGGGCACCCGCACGTCCGTGATGACCGACGACTCCCGCCCCACCGACCGCGCCCACGCGCACAGCGCGGGCTCGAGGGCCTCCGCGGTCCGCCGCCACGGCAGGTCGCTCACGGGGTGATGCCGATCCGGGCCTTGGGTTCGGGGGTGGCCTGGCGGCGGTAGAGGGAGCGCTCGAGCGAGTGGAGCAGCACGTTGCGCACCTCGGTCGGCGCGATGAGCTCGTCCATGCCGAAGGACTGCGCCGAGCGGAACGACGCCTCCACCTCCATGCGCTGCAGGCGGGCGGCCTCGTCCTCGTCCGACCCCCGCGACCGCGCCATCGCGCTCGCCCCCATCGCACCCATCGTCGCCCCCGGCACCGCGAACACCCCCGACTGCCCGTCGAAGGGGATCATGCCCATGACCATCGACCCGAAGCCGTACGCCTTGCGCAGCGTCACCTCGAACTTCGGCGACGTCGCGAGGCTCTGCGCCGCGTACATGCGGGCGCCGGCCCGCAGGATCCCCTGGCGCTCCGACGCGCTGCCCGGCAGCACGCCCGGGTTGTCGGACAGGAAGACGATCGGCAGGTGGTACGAGTCGGCCACCGAGATGAAGTGCGCGCCCTTGGTCGCCGCGTCGGCGTCGATCGAGCCGGCCAGCACCAGCGGCTGGTTGGCGAGCACCGCCACCGGGTGACCGCCGAGCCGTGCCAGCGAGCAGATGAGCGACGGACCGAAGCCGGGCTGCACCTCGAAGCTCGATCCTGCGTCGAACACGGCGTCGATGACGTCGTGCATGTCGTAGACCTGCCGGCCGTTGCGGGGCAGCAGGTCGACCATCTCGGTCACGACCCGCGGCCCTTCGTCGCCGCCCTCGAACTGCGGCGGGTACGACCACGCGGAGGACGGGAAGTAGCGGAGGTAGTGGCGCACCTGGTCGAGCGCGGCAGCGTCGTCCTCGGCGCCGTTGTGGATCAGCCCGCTCGCCAGCGCGACGGACGGACCACCGAGGTCCTCCTTCGACACCTCCTCGCCGAGCGACTCGTACACGACGGGCGGGCCGGCCGAGAAGATCGACGCGTGCGCGCTCATCACCGTGAAGTCCGACATCGGCGCGACCAGCGCGCCGTGACCGGCCGACGGCCCGAGCACCGCTGTCACGACCGGCACCCGGCCTGAGCAGCGGGCCTGGGCGAGCATGTCGGTCGGCGTGCGGCTGTGGGCCTTGCCGTCGGCCCGGAAGCCGGCGCCCTCGAGCATCATCACCAGCGGCACGCGGTCGAGCACCGCGAGCTCGGCGACGCGGTAGCGCTTGGAGTTGGCCGCGGAGCTGATCGTGCCGGCCAGCACGGTGAAGTCCTCGGCCGCGACCATCACCGGCCGGCCGTCGATGCGGCCCGAGCCCATGACCACCGCGTCGGCCGGGGCCTCCTCGCCGCCGACCAGGGTGCCCAGCTCCCGGAACGAGCCGGGGTCGAGCAGGCGGTCGATGCGCGACCGGACGTCCAGCTTCCCCTTGTCGCGGTGCTTGCGCAGCCGGTCCTCGCCGCCCATCGCCCGCGACGCCTGGCGCCGCCGGTCGAGGTCCTGGAGGACCGCGTCCCAGCCCTCCTCGCTCATCGCGAGCTCAACGCCCCTTGAACGTCGGCGCGCGCTTCTCGAAGAATGCGGTCATCGCCTCGCGCATGTCCGCGGTCTCCGACGTGACGCTCTGGGCGAGCGCCTCGACCTCGAGCGCCTGGGCGAGCGACATGGTCGACGCGCCGTCGAGCTCGCGCTTGCTCAGCGACAGCGCGATCGGCGGGCCGGCGGCGATGGTCTGCGCGACCTCGTCGACCGTCGCGTCGAGCTGGTCGGCCGGCACGACGCCGTTCACGAAGCCGATCTCGTAGGCCTCAGGTCCCTCGACCATACGCGCGGTGAAGGCCAGCTCCTTCGCCTTGTGCGAGCCGATGCGCTGGCGCAGCAGCCACGACGATCCGAAGTCGAGGCTCAGCCCCCGCTTGGCGAAGATGGCCGAGAAGCGGGCGCGGTCCGAGCACCACGTCATGTCCGCGCCCAGGGCCAGCCCGAAGCCGGCGCCCACACACAGCCCGTCCACCTTCGAGATCACCGGCACCGGGCAGCCGTGGATCGCCAGCACCGCATCGCCGAGCACTCGCATGCTGTCGAGCTGGGTGGCCGGTGGGCCCGACGCACCGCCCGAGCCCGCCCCGCTGAGGTCGGCACCGGTGCAGAAGTTGCCGCCTGCGCCGGTCAGGACGATCGCCCGGGTGCCCGACCAGCTGAGGTCGCGGAAGATGCGACCGAGCGCCACGAACATGTCGCCGTTGCACGCGTTGCGGGTCTTCGGTGCGTCGAGCGTGACCGTCGTGACCAGCCCCTCGGCCTCGACGCGGAGGTTCGGGTGGTACGACTCCAGCGGGGTCGGGGACACGCGGATCGTCTAGAGGTTTGCGCAGCAGGCGTCAAGCCCGACTGCGTATGCTGCCGCGCCCGTTGAGAGAAGGAGTGGGCCCATGGAGCAGTGGCAGCTGGTGGCCCGCGAGCGCATCCGCGACACGCTCGCCACCTACAACTGGGCCGGCGACGCGTTCCGGCTGCACGAGCTCGCGCAGACGTTCTGCGAGGACGGCGTGCTGGAGATCCGCGGCTCGGAACCGCTGCGCGGCCGCGACGCCATCATCGAGTTCCTCGGCCACGGGGCCGCCGGTGGCGACGACGCCGATCGACGGGCGGCCCGCCAGGCCGAGGCCGAGGCGTCGGGCGTGCGCCGCATCGTGCGCCACAACCTGACCAACGTCCGCTTCGTCGAACTCACCCGTGAGGAGGCCCGCCTCGCGTCCTACTTCACGGTCGTGACCGAGATCGGCCTCGACCACTACGGCCGCTACCGCGACACCTTCGTGCCGGTCGGCGAGCACTGGCTCATCCAGCACCGGTTCGTGTCGACCGACTGGCGGGCGCCCGACTCCACGATGGCCGCCCCGTACATCGACGGCTGACTGCGCTACCGGCGCAGCTCCTCGGGGAGCAGGCGGCGGGCGATCTTGCCGGTCGGCAGCCGGGGTAGCTCGGCGATGAACACGACCGACCGCGGGCACTTGAAGTGGGCGATGCGCTCGCGGCAGAACGCCCGGACCCCCTCGACGTCGACGACGGCCCCCTCGCGGGGCCGGATCCACGCCATGATCTCCTCGCCATAGCGGGGGTCGGGCACTCCGATCACCGAGACGTCGGCGACG